>JAFAZI010000021.1 GCA_019239875.1 Frankiaceae bacterium | reverse complement strand
ATGGCGAGCGACGAGCGGCGAGCATGATCGCTCCGCTGCTGGAACTCGAACTCGATGAGATCCGGATCGACCTTCGGTTGCTCGGAGCCGGCTCGCTTGCCTCGTCGGCGCCGAGTCCGCACGGCGCGCACCCGGAATTCTGGCCGTACCGAAACCAGTTCCTCGTTTCGGTGGCGGCGGCACGTGCGTTGCAGGTCGGTGCAGACCTCGTGATGGCCGGGAGCGTGTCGACTGACGACCGTCATGTCGATGGCTCCGCGGCGTTCTATCGTCAGGCAGACCAACTCGTTGCAATGCAGGAAGGCGGCATCCATGTACGGGCGCCAGCGGTCGACATGACCGCGGAGGCGCTCGTCACGCTCGCGAAGCCATCGGACGAGGTCTTGTCCTGGACGCACAGCTGCCACACCGGCTCGATCGCGTGCGGATCGTGCGGCGGCTGTATAAAGCGTCAAAGCGTCCTTCGAACGACCGAGCGGCTGCAATCAGATGTGCACCCGAAATAGGTGTTGGACCGGTCCTGCCATGCCTCGTCTCAGGGCTCCACACGACCTCGACGTCGCCGCGAGTCTATGCGCAGTCACATGCTGATCAGCGTCGTCAGGTCATACCGGTTCGAGGCGGCTCACAAGCTGTCGTGGCACACCGGTAAATGTGCGCGATTGCATGGTCACTCGTATCGAGTCGATGTCAAGGTCAGCGGGCCGCTTGACCAGCGGGGTGTCGTGTTGGACTTTGCCGAGGTGGACGAGGTCGTCGAACGCGAGGTGGTCGCGCGTTACGACCACACGTTCTTGAACGACAGCGTTGGAAACCCGACGGCTGAGAACTTGGCACTCGAGATCGGGCAACATCTGACCGCTGCGGGCCTGGCGTGGCAGTCCATCCATCTCTGGGAGACGCCTGATGGATCCGTGGTCGTCGAACGCTGACGCCAGCCTCTGGAGGGGAGTCCCGCGGCCGTTACCCGGCGAACTGCTCATCAGCGAGGTGTTCGGCCCAACGCTGCAAGGAGAGGGGCCGAGTAGCGGGCAGCCCGCTGCGTTCGTTCGGCTCGGTATGTGCAACCTCGCTTGCGCCTGGTGCGACACGGCCTACACGTGGGATTCAACGCGTTTCGACCTCTCGCACGAGCTAAGGCCGCGAAGCACCGACGATGTCGCGAATCAGGTCATCGCGATCGGCAGCAGACTGGTGGTTGTGACGGGTGGAGAGCCCGCGCTCCAATCCGACGGGGCGGCCTCGCTCGCTGAAGTGCTTCGCTTGGCAGGTCGACGGATAGAACTTGAGACGAGTGGTTCGGTGCCACTAGGAGCGCTACTCACCGCTTGCGACTTGATCGTGGTGAGCCCGAAACTGGCCAATGGTCGAATGGACCGGCGTGCCCGCCTGCGCTGGGACTGCCTACAGCAGCTTGCGGCCGAGGATCACGTTGTTTTCAAGTTCGTAGTTCAAGAGTTGGCTGAGCTCGCGGAAGTGCAGGAGATCGTCGATCACTTGGCGATCACGCCGGGTCGGGTGTGGATCATGCCCGAGGCAACGTCGGCGTCAGGCCTTCTCGCGGCCATGCAATTACTTGCGCTACCGGTGGTGCAAAGAGGTTGGGCGTTGAGCTCAAGACTGCAAGTGCTTCTTTGGGACGGGACGCGGGGTAGGTAAGCAGCGGGCCATGCTGGAGGCATGACGTTTCAGGAGGATTTGAGTTTCGTCCTGCAGCAGTCCAATCCGCAGCGCAGAGGAGTCGAAGTGACTGTTCGATCGGGGCACTTCGCCGCCGCGCGCCATTGTGTAGGAACGAGTAATATTCGGGGCTCATCGGGCCAGGCCGATGGATACCGGGGGAGTGTCGACGTGAGACAGGCTGGTGGTCTGATCAATGTCGCCTCTTTACTCAGGGCGTCCGCGCTTACGCCTGATGCACAACCGTACTTGACGCAATTGTTCGCCGCGGTTCGTTCGGTCGATCGACCCCTGGTGCTGGTACTCGGCGCAGGGGTAGCGGTCAACGCCGGACTTCCAAGTTGGAACGGGCTTGTCGACAACCTCTGCAACATGATTGATGACGAGCCCATTCGAAGGATGGTTCAGGCGGACCAATCAAATCCCCTGCGCAAAGCCGAGCTCGTGCTGCAGTTGCTGCTCCAGCAGCGTCAGACCTGGGAAGAGCACGCGTTTGTGCGCGACGCACTATTCCCGGAGGCCCCGCCGGCGCTTCCGGGACCGATTCTTAAGGCGCTTGCACGGCTTGTGGCCGTGTCGTACGAACGCAGGCCAACCTTTGTCCTGACGACCAACTTCGATGAGCTGTTTGAGGATGCGCTGACGGCGATCATCCCGCCGGACGCTGTGGGCGTGTTCGGCCTCGACGACGCTGACGAGTGGCGAGGTTTTTGTGCTGACGGCAACGTTGGGGTTATGCACCTCCACGGTGTTCTACGGGCACGGCGCCAGCCGTTGGAGCCGCTGATCCTTACCGAGTCCACCTTCCTCAAGCACGGCAAAGTGGTTCGAGATCTTGTTGGGGCAACCCTCAAAGGTGCAGACGCGATCTTTGTCGGATTGAGCCTGACCGACCCGAATCTCGTGGGTCCGCTGCATGACTTGGTGCCGTCGAAGCCGAGCGATCTCCTGAACGATTCGAGTAGGGCTCGTGAACCCGCCGTTCACGCAGGCGACGACTCGCGCTACTTCGCGATTACTACTGCGGACCTAGGGCCCGACGACCCAGCGGACCGGCACACCCGGGCGCAGTTCGCCGTGGAGTCAGCGAAGTTTCTGGACGAGCGCCTCGGGCTGAAGCCCATACTTCTCAAATCCTTCAGCCAGGTCGCGCAGTTGGTGAGCGACCTCGGCTTGATAGTCCATGAAGCTTCGATGACGCCGGGGAATTCCGGTAGGCGTCGCGCTCCTGTGAGCTACCTCGATCGACTCAACGAAGCACTTTCGCTCCTATATCAGTGCCTCTGTACCGAGGAGGGGCCTCCGTTCGTACTCGGGCGTGACGATAGCGCCAAACTCACCGGACAACTAAGGAAGGCGCTCGACGGCCCGAAAGGCATCCGAGAGCTCCTTGTCGAGCTCGCCGATCAGTACTCGGGGCCAGGCGCCGATGACGTCCGGCCTGAGGACGAGCATTTCGGGTTGTTCCTTTGGTTACGAACGATCGACGACACGAAATCGACGTCGAGATATGAGGTTCAACTCGTCGGCTCGTCCGTCTACGACAGCTACGAGCCCTGGTACGGCAAGCCGTCAGAGGCGATCCACAGCGAGTCCAAATACGCGAGTGCCATGTCGATCTACGGCGGTCGCACCGTTAAGACCAACCTAGAGAGCCCTGGGCCCTGGCGAGGTGTGGTAGCAGTGCCGATCGTCTTGCTCGGATGGTCCTCGGATCTTGATGTCAACGGCGAGCTCTTGGATCGTGTCATCGTCGGTGCGATCACCTTGGACTCTAACTACCAAGTTCGCAGACCCGACCCGAAGTCAGGCCACGCACCGGCGGCACCGGGAATCTTGACCCGAATAGACGCCGATGACCTAGAGCGTCTCTCGGAGCGGATCCAAGACTCCGTGCAGCGTTGCCTCGGATGGGTACTAACGGAAGATGCCGAGAACTAGGCGGTCTTTCGCTCTGCGCGTCGCCTCGCTGCGGCCGCTCTCAGTGCATCAGCTCGCAGATAGATAGGTCCAATAGGCACAGGCTCGTATTGTTTGCCGCCGGCTTCGAAGGATGGCGCATCGCCCTTGACGGCCACCTTCTTAGTGGCTTGACTCTGCCGCGCCTTACGTGCCATTCCGTCCACCTCTATCGGTAGCGATTCTATAGGCTCGGCATTAGTCGAGTCGGGTGATTTTTGGTCCGTGGCCATGTTCCCACCGGGGTCGGACTGTTCAGACTCGAGGGCTGCGTCTGTACAACGAACAAACTGCTCCATATAACTCTACATTGTAGAGAAATAGAGTTCCGCATGCAATCCCCCAGCGACTGCCGTCCCATCGCCCGAAGCGTATGGGAACGACACACCAAGGTGTGAGCGCCGCGCCGTCGGCGCTTCCTGACAGCGTCTGCGCCCAATCCCATGCCCCCACCGATCGAGTTTTGGGGACATTATCGGCATCGGACGTGGGTATCTAGACCCCTTACGTAAATTTTTTGGTGATCGCGAAGTCTGCACAGACCGTCGGCGCTGAGCCATCTCCTGTCGGGAGAGGCGTTCTAGACGTATCGCGGCGGAAACGGGCTGCGGGGAGCGAGCGGCCCTTCACGGCGGACCTCCCCATCGGTCATGGTGGACAGGTCGCGGGGTGGTACCTGCTGAAGCTCGGGCGCGCCGGATTTTTCGTCAAGTAGCAGGACGGGCGATGTGAGGATCATGCTCCACTCGATGATCACGCCTCGTAGGTCCTGAAGGACGGCGGCCAATTCGGCAATTTGCTGGGGGCTGTACTCCTTCTGCGTGGTCGTGTCGTGCATACGGCCTGGGCGAGTCCTGGACAGAGTGGGCGGGACGACCTCACCCCCGGATCTCGTCACCTCCCCGGTCTCCGTCTTGATTGTCCAGGCAGCTTGGCTGTCCTCGGTACTGCGTAGGGCGCCGATCTCCCACTCCCCGTGCAGAAAGTCGTTACGCAGCCGGATCAGCGGTATAAGGCGGCTACGCAACTTCGCAGCCATCTTCGCTTCGTCCTCGTCGTAGTCGCCTATCAGCGCCGCGACCGCGAAGTACGTGTCGACGAGTTGTTGGGCGCCCATCTCGCCGGTGTGAATCTTCATTGCCTGGTTGATGACACCGAATCGAATGTCATCATTTAGTCCCTTGGTCGCCATCAGCGGAAGCATCGTCCGCATCCACCAGATCAGCCGGGAGAATTCATAGACGAAGAGGCCCAGTGCGCGAAAGCTTTCGTCGTTGCTTGGATCGAGTGCTGGACCGATGGGGTTCATCTCCAGTCGTCCTTCCGTCATTTAACGTGTAAGGAAATTCGCCCGCGTGGCGGTTGCACATCTCGTCGCCATACGGCGAGATCCATGAGCCTCTCGGATGAGTCGAGCCGAGTGGGATGCGATGAACTTCTACGAGGGAGACGCAAGCCTCGATCAGCTCGGGGCTTATGGCAGTGAGCCGGCGCCAAGCTGTGGTGGACGCCCCACCGCGACTACGCGTTTGCATGCGCGGGCTCAAACGCCCCCTGCGCGTTGAGCAGATGAACACGCGTCGCAGAGTTACCGTGACCTTGATGACCAATCGGGGCGCTGGGCCGCCGTTACCGAGTAGGGCCGAGCAACTTCAGCAGACCGTCTACGCAAGTGATCCGCATACAGCGGTAAAGCAAGCGTTGTACCGGCGGTACACCCAGTGCTGGATGGGAAAACTCCTTCGCTCGTTCCCAGAGTGCGCCATCGTCGATGCATTCTGTGCGGCTGGTGAATACAGCGATGGACTCGACGGATCCCCGCTGACGTTTGCAAAGACCTTTCTCAGCCATAGCGCGCGGCCGTCTTTCCATCGTCTGCACCTTGTGTGTGCTGATCAGCGGCCCGACCGCCTCGCCCACTTAAACACCCTTCGATCAACACTGGAACTTGATCCTCGACTTGAGTTCGAAGTCACCGAGCCTGAATTGTTCGTGAATGCACGCGATGATCTCGACCGGCGTGCACATCGATCGGGATCGCAACTGCCGGTGCTCTGGGTCCTCGATCCGTACGACTGGGAGTCGATTCCATTCGAGCTGGTTGCGCGCTGCCTCAACGCTCGACGAGACGAGGTAATCGTGACCTTGTTCACTGAAGAACTACATCGGTTTTGCTCAGACCCGAACAAGGCTCCGGCAATCTCGCGGTACCTCGGCACCGAGGAGTGGACTCACCTGCGGTCGATTCGAGACCAGGCTGAACGGAAGGTCGCGTTCTCCGAGATGTATATGAGCCGCCTCAGGGAGATGGGGGTCCATGCCGGACGCTTTGGAGTCGCAAAACGAGCTCACATGCCGAGGTACGACCTAGTGTTTGCGACCCACGATCCTGCCGGCATGGAGTGTTGGAACGGCGCGACTTGGTACTTGGATCGATTCGCAGGCGGAAACGCATCGCTTGAAGTCGCGGCTGCGCCGACCCTGTTCGACGAGCAGCCGATGACGGATCCCCTCGTTCAGGAGCTCGAGAACTACGTGGGAAGTGAGCTGGGGTTTGCGCGGCTTCGTGAACTGGCGCTGGCCAAGGGCTATAAGGAGACCCATCTCCGGGCCGCATTGACGACGCTGAGAAGTCGCGGCCAAGCGATCCGTGTCGATGGTGTGAGCACTCGGACTGAATGGCCAGAAGCGTCAGTAGTGCGCTTCTATGCGGAGACGGACGTCGCTCCCGGCTGAGTGTTGCGTCGACGTGGACTAGGCATATCGTTCCAAGTTCTCCCGTCGAGTACCCGCCCGCCGGCCTTCGGGCTCGCGCCGCCCCATTGCTTGAAGAAAAACGCAACGTCGTTGACTTGGCATGAGTCGCGCAGCTCGCGGATCCAGTCGGATTCGACAGGTCGGAATCTCGGCCCGCTTTCGCCGCCAGCGATCAGCCAGTCAATGCCCTCAAGATCGATCCCAGCCAATGACTCGAGCAGCGGCTCGGCAGAAACGAATCGGACTGCGGCGTCGATGTGACGAACATGGTCCAGGCGCCACGCAGTCGCGGAGTTCTCAACACTCACACCGAGCCAAATGTTGTCAGCAAGCGGCAGGGTCGCAGCGAGTTTTGCCAGTCGCTTCGGTCGCTTAGTCAAGACCTGATACGTGTGCCTAGGTGTCTCTTCCATCACCTTGAACACTGCGCGAATGAACGAGTCACTGACTCGGGCATGAAACAGGTCAGACATAGAGTTCACGAAGACAACTCGCGGGGCGCGCCAGCGACGGGGGATGTCCAGCGAGTCAGGATGTTCGCGCACCGCGAAGCCGGGCCCGCTGGTGGTCGGATTGCCGTCGAGTTGGTACTTGGCGTGCCCCATCGCTTTGAGGCGCTTGGCGAGGGTCAAGGCATAGCAGTTGTCGCAGCCGGCAGAAATTCGGTCGCAACCGGTAGACGGATTCCAAGTTGCCTCGGTCCATTCGATCGCACTCCGGTCTGACACAGCGGAAGTCTATCCAAAGCCTGTGACAGATGTTACGGATGAGAAGGTTTTCCGCTGATGGTTCGTCGTTGACGGACAGGAGGCCCAGTCGGTTTCGTCCTAGTTCCAAAACCTGATGGGATGGGCACAACGGCACAGTTCGACTGAGGCGCCGCCCACCTCTGACCGGCGCTGGCTGGGCGACTGAGCGACGAGCAGGTTGAGGAAGAAGAAATTTCGGGTCGAGGCCTGGCGTACCGAGAATTCGTAAACGATCAACACACGATTCGCCGCCGGATGCTCGGGTTTTACGCAGCCTGTCTTCCCTCCGCTTTGACCGCCCACCATGACACAGGTACGTGCCACGCTTGGCTCGGTGACGCGACTTGGAGGATCGGCATGGCAACGCTTTTGATCACGTACAACCTCAACGGTGGAGATGACGAGTACAAGGATCTGTTCAAGGTGATTGAAAGTTGCGGCGAGACCTGGCACAACGCACGAATACTCGACTCGGTTTGGTTTCTGAAAACTGCGAAGACGGTCGCACAAGTCAGTGATGCCATGGGTGAGGTGATGAAGGCGAACGACGATCGATTCGTCGTCGATATTTCTGGTCAGCCACGTCAGGGTTGGATGCCGAAGCCGTTCTGGGAGTGGCTCAACAAGTAAGCGACATCAGGGCGACACTCCCTGTGCACGGCCGCGATTCGCCGACGGCTGCTTGGGCTTCGACGCCTCTGAACGCCCAGTCGCTTTAGCGACCGCCGAGAACGGCATCATCCATGCCCCGGGCCGGAGCGGCGCGCACGAAGCCAAGGTGGTGTCTGGCTTCGCCCCTTCGAGGTGAGGTGCCAATGGCCGCAGGTTCGGCACCAGTAGGTCGCGATCGGCGTCTTGGTTTGCCGTGTCGTCTTGCGTCTGATGGCGCGCAGAGCGACATCTGCCTGCCACTGCGACTTATAGGGCACCTTCTGACACGACGGCATTGCAGCCCGTCCCCTACTGCCGGGCCACCTGCCGTTGAAATCGACCGTGGCCGCTGACGGCGAGCTCACATCTCGACCGCCTGGTTCGCCCTTGAAGGGCTGCGTCGACCCAAGGTTAGCGCCCCTCGGACGCTATCGTCTCCCTCTGGCTCGTGCCGGGAGCATCACTTAGAATCGTGGCTCTCAGCCCTGCTCGGCCACTGCACCGCCGCAACGAGGATCGAGCCAGGCGTCCTTTCCGCTCGAGGCGATATCGGTGCTGATGACCACGACCTCATGTAAAGAGATGGGTGGCACAGCCGCTACAGCCAGCACGCGGCCTTCGGCCATCGCGACTTTGGAGTAGACCCTCCTTGGCGGCTCATCCGTTGAGAACACCACCTTGGTCCAAACTCCGCACTCGGCAGCGCCATCCCCACCGCCGTCGAAACCGGACGAGACAGAGCGCACCGTGTAGCCCGCACGCTTAACCGCCAGCACAAGATCGCGCTCGTTCTAATTCCGCTCGCTGTTGTGATTGTCGACGGCACGCCAAAGCGCTGTACCGAACCAGGCCGCGGGAGGAACGACGATTACGGCTGCTACGAACGCGATCAAGATCGCGTGAGACATCGGGGCTCCTGCACCTTGTGATGAACAGATTCCGGTTTTCCGGACGCGTCGGCTTAGCGCCGCTATCGTCCATCACGGTCGCGTGCGGCGGCGGTCTCAGCAAGCCTTGGCACCATCGTGGACTGAGCCGCGAGGGCGATTGCAATGTGCCCGATGTTGTGCTGATCAACTGTCCTCGCGGGGAGCCCATGAAGTTGTCAACGCGTCGTCCACGGCCCACCGTGCGGCTGGTTATGTGGTCATTCATCGCCGGCCTCGGCGTAGCCGGGGCATGGCTCGCCAGTGACTCGTGGGGCTCGACGCCGAGTTGCAGTATTTACTGGACTGGGCACACGAGCACCGCTTGGGGTACGGCCCGCAACTGGTCCTTGACCGACGGCGGCGGCTCGGCTGGGCGGTTGCCGGGTCGCTCGGACTACGTGTGCATGTCGGCCTCCCCGAGTCAGTCGACCGCAATATTGACGACCGCGGCGACAGTCGCAGGCATCAACTGGCCAAAGAGCACGGTGACTCCCACGTTGCAGATTGGCACCTCAACGAATTCGAATGGCACCTTGACGGTCGGCACCAGTACCGAGGCGGACGCATCACAGATTGCCAATATCCAGGTCTGGGGTACGGTCATCGCGGACGCCACGGTTACTGCTCCAACGCTCAAGCTGACCGCCAACGGCACACTCTCTGGCTCAGGCAGCTTCGTTATCCCCGGCTCAGGCAACCTTTCGATCTTGGGCGGCGAGTTGCAGGGCGGTGTGACGCTGCAAAATCACGGCAGCGGCTCGATCGCACAGGACTCGACGCTGATTTTCGCCGACACGTCGGTTCTGGACAACGCTGGCCAGCTGACCCTCGCCGACACCAGCTCCTTCAACGGCACCGGCTGGATGGAGAACGAGTCAGGTGCAACGCTGTCGTTCGCGGGCAGCGCATCGAGTTCGTCCGCGCGCGTACAGACGGCATTTGATAACTACGGCACGGTATCGGTCACAAAGGGCACGCTGACTTTCACCGGCGGTACCACCGACGATTCCGCGGGCGATACTGGTTCCTACGATGCTTCGTCCGCCGCCGTGATCGCGTTCAAGGGGTACGTTCGGACATTTCGCACCGGGACGACATTCCCAGGTGCGGGCGAAATCTCGCTCACGGGTGGCCGGATGGCGGTGCCGTCTGGAACGACGCTCACCTTGTCGAACTTGCTTCTTTCAGGTAGCGAGATTGCTGGACATGGCAGTCTTATCATCGCGGCAGACGGCGTCGCCGACTTGGCCGACGGTACTTTCAGCGGCGGACTGCAATACATCAATAACGGCACGACCACACAAGCGGCAACTGCGGATCTTGAAATGCAGGATACGTCGATCATTACCAATAATGCGACAATGACCCTCGCCGACAGTGCGGTGATCGAGAATGCCTGCTGCACGGCCGACGGCTGGATTATCAACTCCTCAGGCGCCTCGTTATCTTACACCGGCAGCGCCCTGAGTTCGTCGACTCTGGTAAGCGTGCCCTTCGACAACTTTGGTTCGGTTGCTGTTCAGAAGGGCACCCTAAAGCTCAATGGGGGATCTTCGACTGAGTCGGCACACGGCGACACCGGTAGCTTTGCAACGGCAGCCGCCGGCAGCCTGACATTCGGGGGCGACCAGCACCTCGCGTCGTCAGCCAGCTTCACCGGGGTGGGCCAAGTCACCGTAACCGGCCGCGTCCATGTTGGTAAGGGCACTACGATCGGCTTCCCCGATCTGCAAGTCAGCAATGGCACGTTAGCTGGCAAGGGCACTATCAACATCCCTGAGGGTGATGACGGCACGCTCGGCGGTGCTCAACTCACAGGCGGGCTACGACTGTTGAACAACGGGTCGATGGCGATTCAGACGGCCACGGGCGTTGACTTTCAGGATGGCTCCGTCCTCGAGAACGCGGGTACCGTAGCTCTTTCGGACAGCGACCAAATCGGAAACGGTTGCTGCGGCAGCTTCGTCAATGATGCCGGCGCGACCATGCGTTACACCGGCAGCGCATCCAATTCGACCACGGACATCGCGGCTCCCTTTGACAACTTCGGCAGTGTGACGATCGGACGCGGCACGCTGACGACCTCCGGCGGTTCCAGTCCTTCGTCAGCCGGCGACAGTGGTTCCTACAACGTCGCCGATACCGCCTTCCTCAATTTCAACGATTATCCGGTCCGTTTGATCGCCAAATCCGGCAGCTTCCCCGGCAATGGCCAGGTCTCCATCAACGGCAGTCTGGACTTTGAGGGCAGTGTCACTCTGCCGGACCTCAATCTGAGTGGTCAGATTGAGGCCGAACCGAACGCTGTAGTCACGGCAACAGTGGTGGGCACGCCGAACGGCCACCTCCAGCTCGACGGTGACAGCCCAGGCGACTTCGGGCGGCTGGTGACCACCAACGCCCTCAACCTCAAATCGATGTCCTTGACGCTGGCAAACCCGGGCTTCACCCCGCCCTGCGGCGACCCGATTGTCGCGGCAAAGGCCAGCACCCTAACCGGTCCCTTCACAGGTGTGTCGGACGGAAACCTGCCAACTGGCGGCAGCCTGCAGACGTCGTACAGTTCGACCACCGCACAGGTCTTGATTAAGTGCCCACCGCCACCTGCACCACTCAGCTACACCTACGGCACTGGCGGCGGCTTCGATGTGCGCAACCCGTCGGGGTATTACGCCGAACCAGTCAATACCGCCACCGGCGCCTACTCCACCCAGCAGACTGACGCGGCGCTGCCTGGCCTCGGCGTGCCATTCGACTTCACGCGCTATTACTCGTCCGACAACACCGCCAAAGGCGATCTCGGCACGGGTTGGACCAATACCTACTCGTCCAAGCTGGCAATTACAGCAAGCACCGTCACATTGACGTCCGAGAACGCTCAGACCGCCATCTTCAAGCTCGTTTCTGGCCAATGGGTCGGCAATGCGGGTGTGGCCTCACAGCTTGCGAAGCTACCGTCGGGCGACTGGCAAGTCACCCGGCAGGATGGGACACAACTGACCTTCAACGCCTCCGGCCAGCTGACCGCTGAACAGGACCGCAACGGCGTCGGAATCTCCCTGAGTTACACCGCCGGACTACTGACAAGCGTGACCGACAATGCCGGTCGGACGGTCACGTTCACCTACACGGGCACACTGCTGTCCGGCATGAGCCTGCCTCTGGGCCGCTCGGTGAGCTACGGATACAACGGCAGCGGCCAATTGATATCAGTGAGCGATCCCTCCGGTGCCGTCACGCACTTCATATACAGCTCAGCCGGACTGCTTGCATCGGTCGTCGACGGCAATGGCCACACCGTCGTCGCCAACACGTACAACACGAGCAAGCAGGTCGTCAGCCAAACAAATGCGCTTGGTCAGAGTTCCACGTTCAGTTATGCCGCTAGCCCCAAGGTCACCACCTTTACGGATGCCCGCGGCAACAAATGGGTCGACGCATACAACGGCAATGTGCTGACTGGCCGTACCGACCCGGCGGGTGACACCACCTCATACGTGTACGACAACGACGGTGACGTCTCCGCGAGCACCAGCCCGAACGGCAATGTCACAACCATGGAGTACGACGACGCCGGCAACATGATCGACCGCACCGCGCCGGCACCGCTCAGCTACAACGATGTTTGGACCTACAACAACTTCAACGAACCGCTGACGTTCACCGACGGCCGCGGTAACACCACTACCTACAGCTACGACAGCCGCGGCAACCTGCTGAAGGTCACCGCCCCAGACGGCAGCTTCGTCAGCCACACCTACGACGCCACGACGGGCGCGCGACTGTCGACGACCGATGCCTCGGGGAAGAAGACGAGCTACTTCTATGATTCCGCGGGCAACCTGATCAAGATGACCGACCCGCTCGGCAAGAGCATGACCATGGCTTTCGACGCGGCCGGGCGGATGACCAGCCGTGTCTCACCGCGCGGAAATGTGAGCGGTGGCACGCCAGCGAAGTTTACGACCACGTTTACCTACGACAACGATGACCGCTCATTGACGACTACCGACCCGCTGGGACACGTCACTACGACGACCTACGACGCCGTTGGCAACGTTCTGAGCGTCACCAACCCACGCGGCAACAAGACGAGTTATACCTACGACGACGCCAACCACCAGACCAAGATCACCGCGCCAAACGGCAGCGCGACTAGCTCGACCTACGACGCCGTTGGCAACCTTGCGACGCGCATCAACGGTAATGGCCGCACGACCACATACGCCTATGACTCCGCAAACCGTCTAACGTCAACGAAGACGCCGCTCGGCGAGACGAGCAGTCAGACCTACGATCCCGACGGCAGTGTGGCGAGCCGTACCGATGCGACGGGCGCGGTCACCACATATAGCTACGACCAGCTCGACCGGCGAACTGCTGTCACCTATTCCGACAGCACGCCGGCAGTCCACTACGCCTACGACGCTGACTCCAACGTCACCAAGATGGTCGACGGCATCGGCACAAATACCTACACGTATGACACCCGCAACCATCTGACCAAGACCGCCACCGGCAGCAGTAATTTCATCTACGGCTACACCCCGGACGGCCAGGTCAACTCGCGCACGTACCCCGACGGCTTGGCGATTACAGCCACGTACGACGCCGATCAGCGGCTCGCTTCCGTCACCAGCGGCGGTGCAACGACGAGTTACAGCTACGACGCGGACGGCAACCTCAGCTCGACCGCGCTGCCGAGTTCAAGTGGTGCCAGTGAGAAGCGCACCTACGACAACGCCGATCGGCTCACCGCAATCTCGGCTGTGAAAGGCGCCTCGACGCTCGACGCTTTCACAATCAAGCGCGATCCAGCCGGCAACCCTACGAACCTGACCACGCCCAGCGGGCCGATCACGTACACCTACGACTCGCTCGGACGCCTGACGAAAGCTTGCTACGGAGCGTCGTGCGCGACCAACACGATCGCCTACGCGTACGACAACGACGGCAACATCAAAAGCAAGACCACCGGTACGGGCAGCACGACCACAACGACCAACACGTTCAATGCTGACGACGAGTTGACCAAGAGCGTCACCGGCGCGAACACGACTCTGAGCACATACGACGCCGCGGGCCGACAGACGAGCGCTGGTCCCGACACCTACAGCTGGAATGCGGCCAGCCAGCTCACCGCGGCCACCGTCGATGGGACAAACTACGGCTACACATACGACGGTTACGGCAACCGGGCCACGAGCACCACCGGCAGCACTACCACGACCCAGACGTGGGACATCAACGGGCCGCTCCCGCAACTCGCCACCAGCGCAACGCCGACCGCAACCCAAAATTACCTGTGGGGCAACGGGTCCCTTGGCTTTACAACCGCCAGCGGCAGCTACTACGACTTGCACGACGACCAAGGCAGCACCGTCGGCATCGTCGACAGCAGCGGCACGATGCAATCCACCGCCAGCTACGACGGCTACGGCAACACCCTGTCGGTGACTTCGCTGGTGGCCGGCGCACCGACGCAGCAGATCGGCTGGCAAGGCCAGGTGCAAGACCCGAGTCAGCAGTACGACTTGCGCGCCCGCGAGTACGACCCCACCAGTGGTCGCTTCCTCAGCCAAGACCCGCTACCACAATCGGTAGACAGTCTGGCAGACTCGCCGTACGCCTATGCCAATGATCAACCGACCGTCGGCACGGACCCGTCAGGGCTGTGCTGGGGCGGATTCCTGGGCTCAAACTGTAATAGCACCGCTTACCACGTTGCGCACCTTGCGGTCATTACAAGTTTTGAGATCGCCGGCACCTATGCGGCGGCTGGCGCATGTGTTGGTTCTCTGGGAGCAGGGTGCGCGTTCGCTGTTGCTGGGTGGGCGTACGGCACCTACGGCTATGTTAATGCGGCATATGACGATCTCTACGGGATATTCGGTGGCCGTGGTGGCAGTAGCTACTCAAACTACGCCTCACGACGCTACTACGGCTACTATTATGGCATCCAGAAATAGAGGACGGAAGATTACTAATATCAAATTGTATTGACACCGCGGCGCCCATCGGCCATAATAATGCGCTAGTGAATATCAGCAATTCTCGGCATAAACTCAGGAGAGGTAAGACGTGGGGACTACTCCTCGTGGCGTTCGGCGTGATTGCGATATTATTGAATTCTACGCAACAGGGAATTGGGCTATGTGTAATCGGGATTGGCGTGCTCTTGTCTCAATGGTCCACTAGTCGAAGGTAGTCGGCTCGTCCACTTATCCCAAAAGATCGTCTAACGAGCGCCGCCACTCCATTGTTCTCGCGGCAGATGGCTTTGTGGTCGTTCTCTTACGGCGCTCTCAATGTGTGCGGCTGCCTCGTGTACGTCGTCGTGCTCCCACACCACGATCAGCCGCCAGCCGGCAGCAGTGAGGCGCTCTGCAGTGTCGCGGTCGCGGGCGACGTTCCTCGCCGCTTTCGCCGACCAATAGCTGTCATTGGTCTGCGGCAAGCGGTAGTGCTCCGGACAGGCGTGCCAGAAGCAGCCTCGGACCTCGACCGCAACACGGGCCGATCTGAACACGATGTCGACTGTTCGCCTGACGTCGGGCAGCGGCCGCGTACACACCCGATACCGCAGCCCGCGGGCAGGCGTGACTCGAGTGCCGCACACATGCCGCCGGTTTGGGTGAAAGAGGTCGGCAGACCAGCTTGGTCCAGTGCGGCTAGAACGTCCGCGTACTGGCGGGCTCCGTCCTGCATTGCTTGTTCGTAACGGTTCGTTGTAGCCATCGCCGGTTCCAGTTTCTCACGCTGGCCGCAGCGCTCCAAGCGCCTTCCGTCGATCGACGGCTACATTCAGTGGCCAGCCGCCCGGAATTGATCAATCACCGCAGTAGGGATGCGACCACGTGCGGGCACCGCGATCTTCTTCGACGTAGCCCAAGCGCGTACAGCCTTTGGGTCGATGCCACTGGCCGACGATGACCTGCGGCTACTGCCGGTTCGACCTGACTTACGGCCAGCGGCGATCCACGGTGCAAGCGCAGCTTGCAACTTGTCAGCGTTCTTTGCGCTCAGGTCGATCTCGTATGACTGGCCGCGATGTGCAAAGGTGACCGTTTCATCGGCAGGACCACCGTCGATGTCGTCGATCAGCGTTACGACTGTTTGCTTTGCCATCTCAACCCTTTCATGGAGATCGAGCCGACGATATCGAGGTTCGCCGACCTGATCTTCATTCACCCGTCAATCACGACTTCGTGTCGGACCCTCGGCGTATAAGGGACAGATGCCCGACTCGGTGATCGTGACCGCTGCGGTGAGTGCAGCCGTGGCCGCCGTGGTGTCCTCACTGTTCAAGTGGGGAGGCCAGTTGGCCGCGACCGTGCGCCAGCGTTTCGCACCCGATCACCGTCCGATAGGCGCTGGCGAATGGCAATTATTTAGTTCCTTCACTGACACAGAGCGGATTCGGGTGTTGGCAGTTTGTGCGCCGACTCGCTCGCTTCGGACTCATGAGGTCAACCCTGACGCTGCTGTTCGATTCGTCCGGTCACAGTTTCCCGGCCAGTTCCCAGCCGAGCCGTCGATGTCTCTGCCCCAATCTGGCGTGAAGTTCGACGGTGAGACGACCGACTCGTGCGTGCCGTACATCTGGGTCTGGGCGGCTGGCCGGATCGACTACTGCACGTTCGTGACGCCGGCCACCACATCAGATGGCCGGCTCGTGCTTCCGATTCTTGACGTGGTTACACCCGTTGTGGCGTTGGCTCGTGCCGCTTCAAGCAAGTCGTACCGTGAGGTCTTCCCACGTCGATGGCTTGAACTTCCGCGCCGTTTAGATTGGTTCATCGCGGTGGGCTCACATCCGGCAGGCTGACCACCAACAGTTGCCGTGGAGTGATATGGCGTTTCCTGGCACACGCCCTCCACGAGCAGGCGGCGAACAGCGCCCGTTTTGCCCACCAGACGGTTACGCCCGCCGGGCGCTGACGAGCTGGAAGCTGCGACGGCCGCGAGGTGAACTGGTGGCCGCTTTCTTGGACTCCTTCCTTAAACAGAACGGCTACCACGACTGCGACGAAGCCATACAGGACGTGGTCAGACACCTCGCGTTGCCCGAATAGCTGGCGCGACATCGCCCGCGAGTACTACCCAGCTCGTCGCTGAACTGCGCCAAGCGAAAGCCCCGCCAGCCACGGGGGCGACTGACGGGGCGCTTGGCGTCGTGCCATGGACGCGACCCAAGTCTCCGAGCAGCGAAGAGCCGCTCAGCGCCATAGCCCGACTGGTCGGGATTTCCTTCGATTCCGTGGCTCGGATCCTGGCAGAAGCCGGACTGCGGCCGAGCAGACGCTGGCGGAAGCACGTTGGGTGACGGGCTTAGGAGCAGTCAGGCTCGCGGAGTGCGGCGGAGTACTGCGAGAATCGCGCTACAGATGCCGAAGAGCGGGAGTTCGCGTTGATCAATCGCATCACGTTGCAGAACTTCAAGACGTTCCGCGATGCCACGGTCGAGCTTGGACCGGTTTCAATGGTTCTAGGGGCGAACGGGGCGGGAAAGTCGAACTTCTTTGACGCTCTGAGGTTCCTCAAGGCGGTAGGGGACGGTCGCTCGGTCCGCGACGCTATTGAAGGACATTCGTCGCCAGCGAGCGCATCTGCTGCAGTCAGCGGTGTTCGTGGGGGTGGGGCCGCGGCGACCCACCTACTTTCAGAGTCTGCAGAATTCTCAATCAGTGTCCGGATGACCCTAGGACGTGACGTCTACGACTACTACATTGAAGTCGATGTCGCCTCATATCGCGTGACTCAAGAGGAACTCAGGAGCCGCGCCCACCCTGGGAGCTACGTCTACAGCACTCGACCCGATACCGGTGCGCTCGAACAGAATCCTGAGTCACCCGTGGTCGTAGCACGATTTCATAAGGGGACGCGGGGACTGAATCCGCGCCGCGACTTCTCACCTTACGACTTCATTCTGTCGCAGTTCACGAGTCGGCGTGCCGAGAGTCGCGTTAATGAGGATGCAGCCCAAGCGGTTAGAAGTGAATTCGCCTCAATTCGCCTCCTCGAGCTTCGACCCGAGATCCTTCGGCAGTACTCGCCCCTCGGCAGATCGGAGCTCGGCGAGCATGGCGAGAACTTTGCTGCGGTCGTCTGGCAATTGCTCGAAGACGCGCGGCGGCGCAGAGTACTTCGGCGCCGGACTGCAAACGGCGAGGAGCAATACGAGGCTGTTACCGGTCTGCCGGAAGCGCGATCGAGGTTGGATGCGATTAACGCCTGGCTACGCGAGCTAACGCCGATGCCGATCGAGTCCATCGAGACCGTGCAAGCCCCTACTGGAGAGGTGATCTTCGCAGTCAAGGAGGCGGCATTCGGAAATGAAATCGCTGCGCCCTCTTTGTCGGACGGAACCCTAAGGTTTGCTGCACTCGCACTGGCCGCGGTCGGTGCGGAGGGGCGCCAGACCCTCGTAGTCGAAGAGATCGAAAACGGTGTAAGTCCATCCCGGCTTTCGTTGCTGATCCAGATGCTTGAACAGACCGCGGAGACTAGCAAGGAAATTCAAGTCATCGCCTCGACTCATTCGCCCGCGGTGCTCGACTACGCGTCCAAGAACACCATCGAGAACTCAGTCATTTTCGGATGGAATCACGAGCACATGTGCTCGCAGCCAGTCGCTGTCGGCAAGATTCCGCATCTTGAAGGAGCGACAAGCGATCGTAGCCTCGGCGACCTTCAGGCAGAGGGTTGGCTCCAGTTAGCTGCCGACGCGTAGGCAGCGATGAGCTACCGGGTTGCGTTGGTTTGTGAGGACCATACCCTCGACCAATTTGTCCTGCGCCCTGTGGTTGAAGCGTTGTTGCGCGAAGTCGGCAAACCACGAGCAATAGTCCGTGCGGTGACGGATCCACAATTGCGCGGCATCGGAGACCTCAAGCGCGAACTTTGTGGCATCGTCGCTCGCTACTCGACTGTCTCTGACCTGATCATCATCGCGATAGATCGTGACTGCTTGGATGCGAGAGCGGACTCGTTTCAGGCGCTTCTCGACACCTGCGATGGACGAGAGAAAGCGGTCTTGGTGGTGGCAAGACAAGAGCTTGAGGTGTGGGCGATGTGGGGATCTCGGGACGACCTAGGCACTCGTTGGGCTGAGGTCGTGGAAGAGTGCCATCCAAAGGACGTCTACTTCGGACGCCTGTTTCAGCAAGGCGACGAACGACAA
>JAFAZI010000136.1 GCA_019239875.1 Frankiaceae bacterium | reverse complement strand
GGGTTCACGCCGCCGTCGGCGTAGAACCGGGTGGACAGGTTGCGGCGGAACCGGGAGTTCAGCGCGTAGACGCCCGGCGCGCCGCCCAGCCCACGCACCGCCTCGGGGATCAGCACGCCCTCGCCGGGAGCCAGGACGGCGTTCACGATGTCATGGCGCGGCGCGTAGCCGGGGACGACCATGCCGTCCGCGCCGCCGGGGCGCTGGTACGGCGCGAGCAGCGGGTTCTGAGGGACGCCGCCTCGGTCAGGCCCGCCGGGTGGAACCGGGCCGGGGACGCCGCCTGGGCCGGTCTGAGCCTGGGGAGGCGTGTCTACCGTCGGGTGAATGAGCAACTTCGTGTATTGAGCAAAGAAGTTGTTCATATCGGTATTGGCGGCGTTGAGCGCCGCCTGGTCGATCGCCACCTGAATCTCGCCGGTCGGCAGATGGGTGATGTGGATGCCGAGGGCGCTCAGCGCGTCGTCGGCGGTCTTGACCGCCTGGCTGTCGGCGTTGAGGACGACCGGCTTCCCGTTCACGATGTCGATCTGGTAGCCGAGACCGCTCAGCACGTCCAGCGTGGCCTGGCCGTTCGGCATGGACGTATTGATCGGGACGTTCTGGGGGATCGACTCCACCGCCGTCTTGACCGCCGCCAGCGCGTCGGACGCGCCGGGGAGGTGGAGCTTCGCCGCCAGGTCCTCCAGCGCTGGCCCGGCGGTTTGCGCCGTGGTCTGCATCCCGAGAATTTGATCGCGCATCTGCTGTAGCTGCTGGGCGGCGAAGAAGCCATCCGGCCCGAGGTTCTTCAGGTTGTTTTCCAGCGCGTCAAATATCGGCTGGGAGCCGGTGACCTGCTGGGCCAGCTCCGCGTTGCTCATGTGAAGCGCGGCGATGGAGTCGGCGAACCCCTTCGCCGCCTGGTCGCCGTAGTGCGACTTCAGCGACTCCGGCAACGCCTCCAGGTTGGCCTGGACGCCCGCCTGGACCCCGGCGTCGGCCAGGTCGCCCTTGGCTGCCAGTAGCGAGTCGTTGACCTCCTTCTGGGCACCCTGGAGGTTGACGAGGGCCTGGCGCGACTGCTCGACGCTGGCGGCGTATGCCTCCTGGGCTGCCTGGGCCTCCTTGTTCTTCTGGGCGTTCTCGCCCAACAAGAAGTTGACGCCCGCCAGCACCGTGCCGATGGCCGCGCCGCCCGCCGCGCCGATCGCGGTCCCGACGCCGGGGATCACCGAGCCGATCGCCGCGCCGGTCAGCGCACCGCCGCCGATGGTGCTCAGCGCGCCCATGACCTTGCCCGAGGTGTCGTCGGCGGTCTGCTGCTCGATCGTGCCACCAGCGAGCAGCCCGAGGCCCATCAGCCCGCGCGTGGAGCCGAGCGCGCCCAGGCCCGCGCGAGTGCCGCGAGCGAACCGGCTACCGCGTCCACCCTTGCCGCCCTTGCCGCCGGTCCCACCGGCCACCGCGTCCCCGGCGTTGAGCGCGGCGTTCTCGACCGCGCCGAGCTTGCCGACCATGTTGTCCAGCCCGCCCAGGATTGGCTTAAAGACCTGGATGGACTTCCACGCCAGGAACCCGATCAGCACCGCCTGGAGCAGGCCGGGCATCGAGCCGAGCAGATGGGTGGCCACCTCCAGGAACGGCAGCAAGATGCCGGACCAGGTGCGACTGGCCTCGTAGATCGCCTTGAGGATCGGGAGGAGGTTCTTCAGAATCTCGCCCCACTGGCCCATCTGCTCCCGACCGTCGCGGAAGAAGTTGCCGAGCGCGGTCTGACCCTGGGTGCTGTTGACGAGGAGCTGGAGGCGGTTGGTCGCGTCCTCCAGCCATCGCAGGAACCCGCCGGTCCCGCTGGCCTGGGTCAGGCCGGTGATGGTCTTGCCGATGTTCAGGAACGAATTGCCGAGCTGGCGCGCGCCGTCCAGCCCGTCGTTGATCCACTTCTGGAGCCGCCCCGAGGAGTCGGCCTTCGTGATGAAGTTGTCGAACCGCGTCGAGACCTTCTCCAGCCCGTCGGCGAGGCGCGGAAGGACGTCGGAGCTACCGGCGGTCAGCGTGAGAATGGCGTGGCTGAGCGGTGCCACCGCCTTGTTCATCCGCGTCTGGGCGTCGGCGGTGTTGCCGAGCAGCCGGTCCATCAGCCCGAGGTTGCGATCGTCGCGCGCCGCGCCGGTCAGCGACTTGAGCGTCCCGTTCCAGGCGTCGGCCACCTTGCCGATCCCGCCGGACAGCCGGGGGATGACCTTGTTCGCGGTCTGATCGAGGTCGCCCGCGAAGTCGCGGAACATGCGCCCCTGGACCTGCTTCCGCAGATCGAGCAGCGGGCCACGACTGAGGGCGCTCACCGACTTGGCCACCGCCTGAGCAGCGGGGTCCATGTCCTTCATCGCCTCGGTGGCCTTCTCCAGGTCCTTGGGGTCCCCAGACTTGGCCGCGTCGTTGAGCGCCTTAACGGCGTCACCCATCCCCTTGAACCCGAGGACGGCAACGCCGATCGACGCGCCCGCCGCGCCATAGATACCAGGGAGCGCCAGCCCGGCCTGGCCGAGCTGCTGGACGCTGGCGACGAGATTCATCACCGCCGTGGTCGCGGCGGGCAGCGAACCGATCCCGCCCGCGATCAGGTTGACGCCGACCGGCGAGGTCAGGAACCCAAACCGGCCTTTGCCGCCCTGCATGAAGCCGCCGCGATTGACGCCGCCAGGCGGGCCACCGCCGCCGCTGCCTCGCCCTCGACTGCCACCGCCGCCGGTCGCCGGATCGGGCGCGGCGGCGTTCGCAGCACGGGCGGCAGTGTTGGCCGACAGCGCGGCGGTCTGCTTCTCGATGGCGCGGGTAATGGCGTTGATCGAGCGCGACGTGACGCCCGAGGCGGCGCGGGTCTTGGCGGCGGACTTCTCCGCGTTCTGGCCGACCTGCTGAACGGCGTCGGCCACCGCCTTGGCTCCGGCCTCCTGGATCGCCGAGGACTTCTCGCTGGCGCGGGCGGTCTCGTTATATTCGCGCTGGGTCTTCTCCAGCTCGCGGTTGATCTCCGCGAGGGCCGGAGCGATGGCGCGGCGGACTGCCTCGCCGAGGCGTGCCGACAGGTCGGAGGCATCAATCTCGACGCCGAGACTGATCTTGCCGACGTCTGTCACCAGGTCAGGCTATCGCACCGCCCGGCGTTTACCCCTGACCGTCGGCCTGCTTCTTGGCAGCCTCCGCCGCCTTGTCGGCGTCCACGGCGGCGGTCACGATGGCGTTGAACAGCTCGCCCACGGTGTCCACGTCGTAGTCGTCCTCGTCGGGGTCCATCAGCCGGGAGAACACCCGGCCATAGCTCTCCGGCGACAGGTGGCGGGCGATGAACAGGCCGGTCAGGTCGTTCTTCACGCCCAGGCTGACGTACTTGGAGGAGCTGAGCGAGAACGCCGCGAGGGCCTGGCGCGTCGGCAGCCGGATGCCCAGCTTGTCGCCCTTGAACTCCAGGAACTCATACGGCCAGACCTCGCCGGTCGTGGTCACGTCGAACTTCTCGACCAAGGCCACGGCGGTGCCGGTCGGCTCCGGCTCCTCGACCGGCTCCGGCGTCACGATCTCGTCGGCCTTGATCACGGTCCCCTCGATCGGCTCCGGCTTCTCCGGCTCGTCGTCGGTGGCCGCGTCCTCGATGAACGCCGCCAGCTTCTCGTCGTCGCCGTCACGGGGCGGGAGACCGGCGTCCACGCGCGACTGGGCGGCGTCGTGGTCGGCGCGGCGCTCGGTCTCGGTCAGCTCGGCGCGAGCCTTGGCGAGCTGGCCGTCCGGCCCGCCCTCCACGCCCTCGGTCGGCAACGCAGTCCCGCGTACCTGGGCGGTCAAGCGCTCGCGCTCCTCCTTGGACAGCGAGGGCGGCGGCGACTGCTCGCTGGGGTCTGGCGCGTAGTCCGGCGTGGGCTGAAGCTGATCGGTCAAGGTGGCTCCCGAGGTTGGCAGGTAGGTCTCCAGGCGCGACTATACCTCCCTGGTCGGGAATGTCAGTCAAGCTCCACGTAGTCGAGCCGGACATCTGGGTCCGCCGCCGCCACGCGCTTGGCCGCATTCCGCAGGAACGGGCGGGCGCGGACGCCTGGGTGGAACACCTCGCGGCGGAACACCTCGCGCCCGTGCCACCAGAAGTGGAGGAACTGGGCGCGGCGCGCTCGGATCAGGTGCGGTCGGCTGCCCTCATGGACCGGCGCGGCGTAGTCAGCGGTTGCCTCGACGCCGCCGCTGACGTGGAACGGACGGTAGACCATCGGCAGCTCGCCGATCGTCCGCCCGAGGTTGCCGGTTCTTACGGGTACGTCGGCGCGCGCCTGGTTGGCGATCCGCCTCGTAATGCTCCTGTGCTTCGCGCGGAATATCGAGCCGGTCTCGCGCTCCAGCGCGGGTTCGTTGATCTCGACCCGCGCGTGGATGCGAGCCATTCATCAGTCCTCGTCGGCGGCGGGAGCGTCGTGGGTCTCCAGCCAGACCTCGTAGTCGCCCACCAGCTGGTCGCGCGTCCGGCCCTCGGTCACGACGTCGGTGTGCTCGGCCAGGAACTCCGCCCAGTCGTCGCGGCTCGCCGACTTGGCCGGTGGCTTGGCTGGCTCGGGAGCGGGCGGAGCCTCGACCTCGCCGGTCTCCTCGTTCACGACGACGGCGAACCCGTCGGCCACGAACTTGCGAACCTCGTCGCTGTCCTGGACGTCGCGGCGCTCGCCGCGTGCCAGCCTCGCGCTTGGGGTCAGGCTGCCCTCGATGGTGATCTTCGCCATTGGTTACTCCTCAGTAGGTCGCATACAGAACGCCGGTCCAGGCGATGACGCCGCCCTCTGGACCATACGGCGCGATGGTGTCGGTCCCGACCTGGCGGCTGCCGTCGTCCTGGCGGAGCAGCGCGGAGGCCATGCACAGCGCCTCCTCCATCCGCCAGCTGGTGTCGCCGCTGATCTCGGCCTCCTTCTCGTATTCGGCGGCGATCACGCGGTCCGGCTCGGGGACGTAGGCGCACCAGCCGACGCCAATCTCCACCGCGACCACGCGCGGGAGTTTGCACGGGCTGGTGTCGATCGTCGGCGAGGGGAAGGTCTGGGAGCGGTAGCGGCGCATCAGGCGAGTCCAGACGAACGGCTCCGAACAGCTCTCCGAGGCGTGGCTGTCCCAGGCGGTCAGCGGCGCGCCGTCGCCCGCGAACGCGCGGACGGTCGTCGTCGTGCCGACTCTGGCCGGGACCGCGCTGTCGGGCTTGAACCAGTCGAGCAGCGCGGTCCTGGCGGCGGCGACGACCTCCAGGGCTGGGTCCATCAGATCACCGTCGGCGCTGCCATGATGTGGTTCGGGTTCACGCTGGCCAACCATAGATCGACCTCGGGGAGGCCGGTCTTGCCGTTGGCGTAGATCACTGCCGGGTCGTAGGCCCGATACGTCACACCCGCGCGGCTGACGGTGGTCACCGTGCGCGGCAGGCGGCAGCGGGTCGCGTCGTCGGACACCGCCGTCAGGAACTCCTTGGCCAGGATGCCGGTCAGCTCGCCGACGCTCTCCGGCGGAGCGATCCCGCGCCGGTAGGTCACGCCCCAGGTGTTCGGCTGGCCGAGCGGGCGGTTCAGGTCTTGGCGAGGCCAGGGACCCTCGCGCCGGTAGAGCAGGTTCCCCTCCACGGTCCAGACCACCGGGTCGAGCACGACACCGCCCACCTTGACCTCGGTCACGTCGTAGACCGGGCCGGGGAGGTGGACGACGTTCGGCCCGCCCTCCCGGCACGCGCCGACGCAACCACAAGTGAGGTTGAGCCAGCCGCCCAGGTCCGGCTCCCAGCTGACGACGTAGGACGTCACCGGGCCGGAGCCGTGGTGATTGCGGAGTGGCTGGCGGCAGGGCCGGACCGTATAGGTGAACAGGCCGAACTGGCGACCGCTCAGCGCGAACATGACGTCCACCGCGAGCTGGGCGGCGGCGCGCTGCTCGGCGGTCGCCTTGTCCTTCGCCTCGCCAGCCTCGCTCGGGATCGCGGGGAACGAGGAGCGATCGACGGGCCAGTCCAGTGTGGGCACCCGGCCAGCATATCCGGCAACGGTGAGTTTTCAGGGATCAGGGCAGGTCGGCGACTTAGAAGAAATAAAACCACCAGACGGCTTGACTTCCCCGACTTGGGCGGGTAACTTAATTCATGTCAGGCGGGAATGGCCCGCCACCACAGAAGGAGCCAGCAATGCCCAAGATGACCAGCTACAAGATCAGCTACCAGCGCCGCGAGGTTGACGGCGGTCAGGTGATCAAGGGATCGGTGATCTACAAGACCCGCCATATCAGCGAGGCCATCGACAACACGATCGCCGAGCTGAAGGCCGACGAGGACACCGCCTCGTTCGTGATCCTCGACGCCAAGGAGGTGGCGGCAGCATGACGATCCAGCTCGTCGTCAAGGCGACCGACTACCAGCGCCGGGTGGACGACTCGCCCAGCGGTCACTACGAGACCATCGTGGGCCAGACGACCCGCTGGCATGACGTCGGCGGGCATCTGCTCGACGGGATGCTCCAGGCCCAGTCGAACGTCGGCAAGCCGGTCCACTGGGTCAACCTGACCCAGACGATCGCCAAGGGCACGGTCTACAACGACCGCCACGGTGGCCAGGATCGCGTCCTGGTGGCCGACCCCGAGAACGCCGACGGGGAGGAGCTGATCGACGCCATGCTCTGGGTCTCGGGCAACTGAGACCCACAACGACGAACCGCCCCGAGGGATCACCTCGGGGCGGTTCTGTCCGTTCAGGGTGCCGGTTAGGCGACCTGGGCCGGAGCGTTGTCGATCGGCGGCGCGCCCGCCGGACCGCCGTAGTAATACTTCGTCCCGCTGAAGATGGTCGAAGTCGCCAGGGCCACCGCGCCGTCGGTCGGGTCCGGCGGAGCCAGCGGAGTACGGAACACGGTCAGGTGCTCCTTCTTGCTGGTCGGGTCGAGCAGGCGGACCGGATCGCCGCCGGAGGTGCCGTCGTCGGTGGTCACGTTGTAGGGACCGCGACCCCAGTGCGGCAACGCGATGGTCCGGCCCGTGAGGGTCAGGGTCGCCACGCTGGAGCCGATGGTGATGTCACCGGGGACCCACTCCGTCCCGCCGAACAGGAAGTAGCCGTACTTCCGGCCCGAGCCGGTCGCGGTCAGGATCGCGTCCGCCGTCGGAATCTCGGGGCAGTCGTCCTGGGACTTGCCCGAGGTCCACAGCTCCATCGCCACGCCGTAGTCGCTCTCGATCTTCTTGTCGTCGCGGAAGCCCACAACCTCGTCGCTCCCGTCCAGGATGGTCTCCCAGCCGGTCAGGAACGTCACGACGTCGGGATCGACCTGGCACAGCTCCAGGGCGGGCGTGTACCAGCGGCGCTCTGGCTCGGTGCGGTCTGCCACGCACTCCTTGCCCTCGGCGTTCGTCTGGGTCAGGTCGTCGGCGTCCCGCATGACAGCGGTCAGGCCGAGGCTGACGTAGCCGTTCGTCACCAGGCGGTTGCGTGGCCCGGCGATCGGCATCCCACAGCCGTTGATCTTCGTCAGGCGCAGGGTCTTGCCCTTGACGAGGGGGAAGCTGGCACCCATAGCGGTGGTCCTCCTGGTTCAGGCGCGGCGCGCCGTTCGGTCGTTCTCCGAGGCTGCCTCAGACATTAGGCCAGCACCGTGCAGCTGCCGGGTCAGTCGGTGCCGTCACACCGAGGGCTGCTCAGCGGGTTCTGGGCGCGCTGCTCGGCCAGGCGATCCTGCTCGGCGTTGATCTCGGCGATGCGCTTGCGATACTTGCCGATCCGGTCGTAGTAGGCCCGCGTGACGTCGATCCCGTATTGCTGGACGCGCGGGTCGTTGCGGTCCAGCTTGGCCAGGTCAGGCGGCAGAACGATCAGCTGGTTGACCCACTCGCTGCCCGCGTCCAGGGACTTGGCCAGCAGGGCGCGCTGCTCGGCGCTGAGGTCGTCGTTCTGGGTCGTGATCTCGCGGTTGCGCTTGATGTTGGTCACCAGGTCTTGCTGGCAACGACGGGTCTCCTGGGCCAGCGCCACGGTGTCGCGGTGGGTCTGGTCGGCCTGGACGACGACGTAGGTCAGCGCCAGGACGGCGATCAGCCCGCCGACCCAGACACGCCCGACCGGCGAGACCTTGTGACGGCTGCCGTTGGACTTGGGCCGGTGGCCGTTCAGCCAATGGCAGCGGGTGTGAGCGTAGATGCGCTGAAGGATGATGCCGACAACGAACCCGATCCCGAAGCTGGCGCTCCAGATGGTGTCCAGGAAACTGTTCACGGCACCTCCTCGCCGTCACCGCTCGGCACGTCGCCGGTCCCGCCGGGCGGCGGAATCTGGTCGGCGTGCTCGGGATGCTCGCGCGCTGCCACCTCGGTGAGCGCGTCGGCCTTGGCCTCGGCGCGCTGGGCGGTCTTGGCCACCTCCTGGTCGCGCTTGTTCTTGTCGCTGCCGATGGCCGCGAACAGGACGCCGCCCGCCGTACCCAGCAGGCCGGTGAGGTAGGTCGGCGGCTCGCCGATGATGTCAGTGATGACGGTCAGGACTGCCAGCACGACGAACACCGCCGCCACGATCACGGTATCGCTGGCCCACGACCGATGCCGAGGACCGCTCCACGGGTTGCCCAAGGGTCATGCCGCTCGGTGTTGGGCGCGGTGACGGCGGACCGCCCGAGCCTCGCGCGGACTGGCCACGGCGATGACGACGTGAGCCGGACGGTCTGGGGTCGCTGCCACCTTGGCGAGGCCGGACAGCGCCGGAGCCGCGCGCACGGGTACCAGCTCGACCACCTTCGCCGCTGCTGTCGCCACGCCGAACACCTGACCGATGGAGGCCACCAGGACCGCCCACTTCACGTCGCTGATGATGCCGTAGGCCATCAGTACACCGCCCACCGGACCGACGAGGGCGTAGAGCGCCACGCGAGCCGTGCTGGTGGCATACAGGAGCGCAAACAGCGCGCTGATGGTGCCCAGCGCGAGCTGGGACCAGAGCGCCGCCTTGTCGGCGTCGAGAACCTGATAGCCGGTCAGGAACGTGAGCACGCCCGCCACGATCCGCTGGTAGGTCTCGCGGGCAGTCGGCGGGATCAATCCCTGGAGCCGACCGCGAAGTGATACCGAGGTCATCACGATCTCCTTATGCGTTGTTGATCGCGGTGAGGACCGCCGCCTTGTTCGGCTCGCCGCTGGTGTCCAGACCCTTGACCTTCAGGGCGTAGGCGTCCAGCTCGTCACGTCGCCAGTCCGAGGACGGCTCGCCCTCGGGGTACTCCACGACGTCCTCAGTATCGGGCGGGGTCGTCCCGCTGTCGGCGCTGCCGCCGTCGGCGTCGGCCACCCAGAGTTGTCCGCCGGCGACGTAAGCGATGTGTTTGCCGTCCGGCGACCATCGCGCTTCGGTCGCGCTCGCGTCGGCCGATGGGAACGCGCGCGGCGCGCCGCCAGATGAGGAAATGATGAAAGTTGCCGGCGTGCGACGATTGTTCGCGACGTCGGTCGTGCGAACGGTGTAGAGAATTCGTGCACCGTCGGGCGACGGCTGCGGGTCGCTTACGGCGCGCACCGCGGCGAAGTCGTCCAACGTCATCGCCCGCTTCTGCTGCGCGACGGCGACTGCTGCAGATAGGAGCAGTGGTGACGTCAGTGCCAGAGTTGGA
>JAFAZI010000002.1 GCA_019239875.1 Frankiaceae bacterium | reverse complement strand
GACAGCTCCGCCCTCTCGGCCGAGTACTCGATCCCGTCATCAAACTGCTCGGAGATCACCTCGCCATCGACCAGCCGCGCGACCACGCCGGTCGTTGCGTCCGATAGTGACCCGCAATGCGGCCCGGCTGTCCAGCAGTGGATGACTGTGTACGCCGTCGTTGTCCGTCCGTCCCGGTGCGCTCCGAGGACATCCACCGGGCAGCCCGCTCGCGCGTGGTGGTCGCGGAAGCTGTCATGAGCGAGGAAATAGCTGGCGATTCGCGCTTCCTCGGTCGAGGAAATCGTCGCGTTCGATCGGTACGGACCACTCACGCCCAACGCGTTCAACACGCCGACCAGCAGGACCACTCCAGCGCCTCCGGCGATCAGTACGGCCGCCCGCCAGGGCCGCCTCGGCGCATACGGCACGTCCCGGTCGTTCATACGACCCATCTTCTCGGGCTGACGGTCGAAATGCCGGGTTCCACCGATCGCGAGCGTCACCTATCAATCGTCCGCGAAAAGATGCCGGAGGAATCGCTCAGGGGAGCGTAAGAACTCACGGTTGTTGATCACGGGTGGGGCTTCGTCGTAGTGCGTGGTCTTGATTCCGTCCTCGTCGAGCGAGTAGATAAGCGCACCAGGACTGGCCAGAACGATCGGGCTGTGGGTAGCGATTACGAATTGTGATCCCTCCCGGGTGAGGTCGTTGATCACGCGCAGAAGCGTGAGGCACCCGTGGAACGACAGGGCTGATTCCGGTTCGTCGAGGAAGTACAGCCCGCCTGGACCGAGCCGGTGAGTCAACGTTGCGATGAATGACTCGCCATGCGAGCGCGTGTGCAACGACTGCCCGCCGTAGGCCTCGCGAATCTTTGGTCCACCAAGCGGATCCTCGTCGAGCCGGTCGATATGTGACGCCACGTTGAAGAAGCTTTCAGCCCGCAGGAAAAAGTCCGTGCGCGGCCGTCCTCGGCGCTCCACCACTAGATGCTTAGTCAAAGCGGTGTGAGAGTCAGCGGTCGAGAATCCCATGTTGCGCGTACCGCCCTCGGCGTTGAGGCCAACCGCGACTGCCAACGCCTCAACAAGAGTCGACTTGCCGCTGCCGTTCTCGCCGACCAGATACGTCACGGCCGGGTCGAAGCTGCGACGGCCAAAGGAGGCGATCGACGGAATCGTGAACGGCCATTGGCTGGCCGCGGTCGCTGGCACATCAATACGGACGGCCCTGATGAACCCGCCGCCTCGCGACGCTGCCGCCATCAGGTCAGTATCTACGCACCTAGCCAGCACCGGAGCGCAATAACGGCAGCTATGCGCGATGCCTCGGCACCACGGCAACGATCGTTTCCTCCGGTTCAGGTACCCGCGAAGTAAGCGGCGCGGCGCCACCGGCGACGGGTTCAAACTCATCGAGCCCGTGAATGACGCGATGTCGCCTGCTCCCGATCTCGTAGGCCCACATGCCCGTCATACCGCCAAGAAAGAACGGAAGCGGACCTGCCGGCAGACCCCACCGGCGAGCGACCCGATACGCAAGTCCGCCCGGAACGAGCCAGCCGAGCTTCGATGCCCACATGCGCTCGTCCAAACCGCGCGCCCATTTCGTATGACCGGTGAAATGCGCGACAAGAAGCACGACCGAAAGACCACCCGCGACAACCGTGATGACGATCGGCAAAGTCTCCGAACCCACCCGCTCAGTATTGCTCTGCGACTCGTCCTGAGATGTCTATTTCGCCAACTGCCTAGCGGTCACCGCAGTCGGAGATCGGCACCTACAGTCTGCGCTTCGGCGGAACAAAGTGCCTGCGGGAAAGAGCGGCTATTCGCGTCTTCAACATGCCCTGGCCAGCGCAACGCTGCCGGTCAAAGCCCTCGGCTCGTTCGCCCAGCACGGCCGTATCGTGAGGCGGGTGAAACGAAGGTGGTGCGCCGCATGGCTGGGACTGGCGCTCACCGCCGGATGTGCCAACAGATCCTCGGACGGCCTGGGAAAGGTGTTTCCCACCACCGACCCGGGCCAGCGACTCACCACACAGGTCAGGGTCGGGCAGACCGTCAACCTAGGCTTACCGACACCTGTGCCGCTCCGCGTTCGCGTTCACCTCACGGGAGTGTCGTTTGTGTCGAAACCCCCCGGTGCATCAGTCAAGTCGATCGTTGCCTACCGCTACAGCGACACCGGAGGGGGGATCCTGAAGGCGATCGGCGATCTCCCGCGCAAGGATCCGTCTCACTTCAGTCCCAGGCCCGTCACCGCCGTCAAGATGACTCCCGGCAGACAATCCGCCTGGTTTATCCTTGCCACATTGACATGGCATACCGCCTCGCCACAGGTGCACATGCCGGCAGTGCGACTCGCGTACGAAGACAGCCAGGGTGACCACGGCAGCCAGGTCGTGCCATATCCGATGACGGTCACCGTCGTGCGCAGCGGGTAGCTCACCCGGAGCGAGCGGTCGCGGCATGCTCATGGTGATTTGGCTTTGGCGCTCTGGTGATCCCGGCGAACTTGTTCTTCGGCAAGAGCGCGGAGGACGGCCGCCCAGAGGAATCCGAGGGCCGCGAGGGACGGCCATATGACAGCTATACAGCAGGTCGCGAGCGTGCCGCCAGTAGTCCACCAAACAGTGGGCCGGTGCCCGAGCGCGCGCAACAGCATCCCTATAGGAATTGGCTCCTCGTGCAAGGCGGCGCGGCGCGGAAAGACACGGTCGTCGAGATTCCTCAGCCAACTCGCGACGCTCACCGGACGATGATCTCGCAGCCCGGGGTCGGGAAAGTGCCGAATCGCCCGCCCGCTATCGGCACTTGTAGTGTGCCGCGTCGACGGCGGGCGGTGCCGCGATAACAGCGGTCCATTTAGCGACCAGATCGCTCAGAAGGGGCTCTATGACAACGCTCAGTGGCGAGGACCTCGTACGCCGTGCGTCGGCGGCCCTGGGGCAGATCAAACTAGACAACGACGCGCTCCCCCCGGTCCTATCGAACCAGCTTGCCCGCCTAGCCGGAGTGCTTCACGAGGCTGGCAACGATGCCGACGCGGGCCTGCTTCGAAGCGTGGCAGACGTTCTTACTCACATCGATGGCTCCCCTGATGGTGCTGCCGCGGTCTGGGAGACAATCGACGAGCGTCTCAATGCGGTCGATTTCGACTCTCCGAGACCCATCTTGGAACGCAACCCGCTCGTAGCAGCGTGGGAATGCCTACGCGCGCTAGTACGACCCTCGGACGCCCAATTGCGACGGAGCGTTCTCGCAATCGTCGGAGCATGGATCCACTCAGGCATTCCTTCATCTGTCGTGATGCTCGAGGTCGACCGACTCGCCAAAGAACTTCCAATCCGACCGTGAGTGCCGTAGTGAGCACCCCAGCGACGTCCGAGTTGAGGAGTGGTACGTCGGTGTGACGGTCAGCACGATTCAAGCCAGACCAGTCGACGGTTTCAGGAACATCGCCGAGCCGCGCAAGGTTCGGGCAAATTTCGCTAGGCTCGGCGTGAGTCAGACCGTTCGCGAACGCCGGGACTGTTCAGGAGCGACACTTCCCGGGCGGCTCATGCTCAGTCGTAGGCATCAAAGAAGACCGTCTCGTCGGCGGCCCAACGACCGGTCTGGTCGATCACTGCCGTTCCGATGTACGTGCCCGTGTTCCGCAGGCCGACGCCCCGCCGAACCACATACAACCCGGTGAGGTATTCCGCGTTGTCGCTAGTCCAGCTGCATCGGACCAGTGCCTGTCGCGGTGGTAGCTCGGCCCATTGAACCGGGACGTGACCGGTGACTACCTTCGTCGAATGAACCTGTTGGTTCGCAGTGGTGCGGCTTGCGATCGGTGTCCTCCGCACATCGGGAACGACCGCTTGGCCCAAGGCGACGCACACGGATTCGGGGTCGGAGCCAAAGGTCGCCGTTCCGAGAGAGATTCGCCCTCCGCCGCTCGGATCTGGAGCGGAGATGAGTGCGGGTCCGTCTGTGTTGCCGCAGGCCGTTGAGCTCGCAATGATCCCTGCTACCAAAAGGGATGCCCGCGGTTTGAGTGACCGGAGCAGCGCCTGAACCACGCCACCTAATGTATCGTCAGCCGAGCTAGGCTACATCGGACGCTACCGGCTCACCTATAGTCTGCGCGCTGGCGCGCGGGCTAGGTGCCCGTTGCAGAACGGCACCTATCGACGACTTATCCGAAGGTCGCAATCACGTCGATCGTGCCGACGACGTGGTCATTGAACGTGTCGAGCTCCTCGGCGGGAATCCAATACTCCAGGATCGTCTTACCACCGACCTGATGTACGTCGTACTGATCGAGGTATGTCTTTTCGACCTCGAATCGGGTAACGAATCCTGAGCCGCTCGCCTTCACATTCCAGTCGCGCGCGATCTTTATCGCGTACTCCTCGTTAAGCACCGGATAGAAGATGGGCTGGTCTGGAAGCCGCGGCGGCCACCTCCGCCAGCCACTCTCCTCGACTAAAGCGATCTCGGCCGGTCCCGTCGGGCGCCAGAGGGTTACGGTCTCGGTCACCCGTTGATGGTGGCTGACGTCCCTTGCGATGTCACCGAGGTATTCAGCGACTGCGAACGGCACCTGTTCGGTACATGGAATGGGCGCATCGGACTACTCAGTCGCGCGCTCTGGAAAGCGACCCAGTTCGGACGTCCACGCGGCTGGACTGACGGCGCGCGCTGGCTCCACAACGACTGGACATCACCAGTCGACGCTCATGCGCCCGGCGCGGAACTCCTGCAGCGTCGTCTCAGCGCTCAAAGAGTGTCTTCCTCGAGGCGTAACAAGCTCCTCCAACGCCGAGACAGCCGCTGGCGATGCCCAAGCTAGGCAATCACCCGCGGCCTTCAACCTGACTCCTCGGTTCGGGTGGGCGAGCAATGCCTCAAGTCGCTTACGCCCTTCAGCATCCGGTCGAAGGTGCAGAGCAATCGCGTGCAGCTGGTCGAAAATCTTATTAGCCCTCTTGGCGACGGCTTCGGTATCCCAGGCGACGGCAAGCGCCTCGTAGCGCTCGATGAGTGCTGGGACATCTGGAGGCACCGACGACGTCATGGGATAGAGCCTGCCTCAATGTCAGCGGTGGTCTTCATTCCCACAGCAGGGTTGGAAGGGCGATCGTGATCGGTCAGGGGCGGGGGTAACTCGTGAGCGCGCCATGAGCGGCACTTCGGCTCGCGCGTGAAATGGGTCGCTGAGCCTGTCCGAGTAAGCGATCATGTCGAACATGGCCACGGGAGTCGTGAAGTTCTACCGCCCAGATAAGGGATGGGGAGCGATCTCATCTAGTGAGCTACCTGCGGGTCGGGATGCGTGGGTGCATGTCTCCGTCATCGAAGGGGCCGGACACCGCGAGCTGGTTGACGGTGAGGAGGTCGAGTTCGACTACGAAGCAGCGAAGCAGGACAGTTTCGACTTCCGAGCGACTCGTGTTCGCCAGCTCTTGTCTTGACTAACGGCACTTAAAGGTCGGGAGCCAGTCCGCCGACAAGCGCCGATGCGAGAGATCGCCGAAATCGCTCGTAGACGAAGCCCACGAACTGACTCTTGCGGCGGTACGCCACCTGCCGACCGTCGGCTCGTACGGCGATCGGAAACAGCCCGACCGCGAACATCGCAGGCTGGCGCGACTCGGCCCAGGCGCGGGCGCTGTTAACCTCGGGCACGATAAAGACGGGCATTGCGGTCGAGCCCGTCTGCATCCCACCGGGTAGACCACCCTTGTGGTCACGAGCCCACACGCGTGCTTCCTGAGCTAGGTCGGGCGGCGGTACGTGGCTCCCGGCGGTCAGATCCAAGACGTAGATGAACGTGTGCATCCGGGTGGCGACCCAGGCGACGCGAAAATCCGAACGTCGAAATGTTGGACATGGACGACCCCCGAGCACGGCGTCCTCGGTGCGCGTACCGACCTGCGCCGCCGCGCGCATCACAGAGTCGGTCACGCTTCCGGCACCGTCCGCGGGCTCAATCACCGCGTAATGCTCTCGTAGAGATGCGCACGAAGCGCCGGATGACCCGCTCAGGATCGGCACTTCGTGTCCGCCCCGCGGGGACTGGCGTCCGTGGTGCCGTAGGGCTGATCAGATACCGAGAATCTGACGCTTCTTAGCAGAGAACTCTTCGTCAGTGAGAATGCCGGCCTGATGTAGGCCCGCGAGCTTCTCAATCTCCTCGGCCCCGCTCTGTGGCGCGGACTGCCCAGGCGTTTGTGGCGTGGGCTCGCCCGTGACAACGCTCCACTCGGCGCCATACTGCTCGAGCAAGCTCGCGGTCGCGGAAATGATGGTGTCAACGTTTCGACGGTTCTTGCCGTGAGTGGTGGCCGAGCCAAGCACGCTCTTCGCGGCAGACGCGACGCTCACGCGACTACGACCAGGAGCCGCCTCTGTGATTGAGATCGCGACCTTCTCACCCCAGGACATCGCGCTCATGCCGACCTTCGCTGTGATCCTGTTGGCCATTCGGTTCGCTTCAGCTACCTGCATGGTTGGTATTCGTGAGACCGCCTGCTCGACGGCGTGAAACACGACACGGGTTCCGAACGGGAACTCGACCGCACCGGTCCTGTCGAAAGTGTCGAACGTAGTCATGGACCATGCTCCTGCGTGCTCGTCCCACCAGATTCAAGAAGATCATGGCGCTCCCTATAGGCCATGTCAGGCGGTCGGGCAAATACAGGACCTAGTTGGGCGGAACCGCTCGATGTCATTCAAATGGCGAGCCCCGAGCAGCACCTCGTTGTCTGACGCCGAGACGTTGGTGCGAGAGGCCGCTTGAGAACGGCAACTTACGTGGTGGCGCTGTATGGCCAGCGACACGGTCGGTCATGCTGGTTGACGCAACGCGGGTGCATGATGAGTGAACGCCGTTTCGAATCCTTGTTCGAGCGAGCATTCCAGGAGTGCCGTATGAAAATGGGCGGGAACAACTCGTTCGATGTGTCGAGAAACATCAGATTCGTGACTCGATACGTCAAGTGCGATTGCTGCGATCTCAGCTTCAAGTATCAGACCTTCGCCGAGGCAACTGAAAGTCGAACCCGGTGCGAGGGATGTGAGACACATCGCCTCGACGGGACCGAAGCAGAACAACTTGAGGCGCTTCGCCAACATGAACCGCGCCTGAGGAAGTGGAATCGCGACGTTACCGCGAAGGCCGATGAGATGCAGACGGAGGTTAACGAGCGCCGAGCCACCGACATAGAGCGCCGGAGACAGGTCAAAGCGGCATTGGAGAGCCGAGACAAATGGCGCGCGGTGGCGATTGCGGTTCTCGATGAACACGACGGGCCAGTAGGACCTCGGAGACTTTGTACTTGCGGGAAGGCGTTTCCGTGTCCGACCGTGCTTGCGGCACAAACCACGGACTACGGCTCATGGCGGTACTTGGACCGATCTCGACCTGAGCGACAACTAAATGAGTACGCGAAGCAACGTTGGCTAGATGACATTGACGCGGATCGGCTCGACGGCTCCGCCGGATAGTCGAAGGGATCCTTACTCAGGATCTAGGGGCGGCCCTAGGCTTGGCCCGGCGCCGCGAGCGGCACCTACAGTCCGCTAAGTGGCTGACTTGATTCGTATTTCTGCTGGCCGAGGTGGCCGAGGTGCTTCCGGAGACTAGGCAGATCATTGAGGCGCCGTTTCAAGATGACGAACTGTTGGGTACGGCGCTGCGCACGGCTCGTCAGCAGATGGGCTGACTGCGCATCGACACGTACGAACACGCACGGACCCATCGCGGTCAAGCGACCCTCGCTTACCTCCACGACACCGTCGTTCGGGATAGTTCGGATGACGCGCCCCTTGCTCCACGTGAAGGCCCGTCCGTCCGCCGTGCGTGTCCAGCGGTAGTAGGAGTGGTTAGTGACCGCCCGAAATGCGATGCCGACGAGCACGGCAACTACTCCTGCGACCAGAACATTTGTCCCGAGGGCGAGCAGAAGGAGCAGAGCCCCGAGCCCGAATATGACGTCGAAAATCGTCAATGCGTGCCCGCGGCTATCGCTGAACTCGACAGGTTTCATGCCGCATCGCGGACATGGTTCGCCGGTCACGCTCGCACGATAACGGGGTCGGCTGCGTAGAAGAACGGCACTATTCGTCGGACGCTCCGCCTGATAGGAGTCTCCTTCAGCGAGCTATAACCTCCTGGCTCATGGCGGGCGCGAAGGATTCGACCAAGAAGGCGGTTACGAAGCACCTCGTGCCGGTCATCAGAGCCACCGGGTTCAAGGGGACGTGGCCAACGTGGCGGCTCATCAACGAGCGAGATGACGTGGCGGTGATCAACGTCCAACTCTCGCAGTGGAACACGGCCCAAAGCGCGCGTTTTTACGTCAACCTAGCCGTGGCTCCCCGACCGTGGCGGGAATGGAACGCAGCTCGACTGTCTCGACCCGCCGACAAGTCGGTCAGTGAGCAGGACGGGCTGTGGCGGGCGCGGCTCCAGCCCTCGCCTGGCCTCGACACCGGCGGGGCGTGGACCGTCATCGACGAGCGGTCGGCAGAAGCTGCTGCTCGAGACGTGGTGATACGACTGGAAGCACAAGGGCAATTGCGGGAGGTTGTCAGACTGTTAAATCGGGAAGCGATCCTCGCGACGGTGGACGCGGGCGATCTCGGTGAGATCAAGCGGACCTCGGATTGGTCGATCCATTTCGAGATAGCGATGGTCGTGCTCCTCGCCGACGAGGGCCCTTCGCCCCAACTCAATCAGGTGATGTCGCAGCTGCTCGAGCGACCATCGAAAGTCGACTCCTGGCCCAAACAGCGCGATCTCCTGAGGGAGTGGGTCGGGTCAAAGACGGCACCACCCGCTTGATTGGAGCGGCACTTACAGTCGGCCGGTCTCGTACAACCAGCGACCGCTCTGCTCGCCCGCTGCCAGTCTGGTCGCGAGGACCTGGGCCTGCGGTTCGTCGGGCACGTCCAGCGCAAGCAGGTGCTCGGACGACCACTCAGTCAGTGCGCCCATGGCTATGAACTCCGCCTCCACGTCCAGTCGATCGTCTGGGCTCTTCCCGAGCCAGACGCGGAAGGTCGATCGGCCCGAGGGCCGCACGACGTCGCTGATCAAGTAGGAGCGTTCACCCTGCATCTCGGTTCGTACAAGATCACCTAGCGACAGGTTGTGCGCGAAGAAGGGGATGCAGCAGATCTCGAACAGATCGTCGGCTTCCTGTCGAGCCCAAATCTGCTCGTAGGTGTGATGCTCGGCAAGGGGCGCCATGACGATGAAGTCGGCGCGGGAACGCCACACCGGCTGCTGGTGGGTCAGGAATACGTCGTCCGTCGCAGCCACACGGGAAGGCTAACGCCGGGCGGGCCGCCGCTATCGGCTCACCTATAGTCTGCCGCCCTCGGCGGAACCTTGTTCCGCCGAAGGATCGCCACTTCGCGTCCCCACCCCGACACTGAGGGGGACTCAGGGCTCTTCTGCCGTCCCGCGCGGGTAGACCAAGAGCACCACGACACCTAACAAAACACAGGCGAACAGTCGGAAGAACTCGTGGTGATCGACGAAGTAGACATGGCGTGAAATCGCGACGTGGCGCCCGCCAACGTTCAAGAAATACTTGCCACCACGGCCGCGTGACGGCGTTCCTTTCACACCCGATGAGGTCAACCCAGCAACAAGAGCGACCGCAAGGCACCCGGCCAGTACGACGCGCCTCGACCGCGTTCTGGCGTTGGTTGAGCCGGTCGCGAACTCCGCTCGCGCGGTTCGCGAACCAACGAGCATGACTACCAGAGGAACGGTGCAGATTGCGCACGCCGCAAGTACGTACTCGACCGCGAAGTTATCGAAACCGAGATAAGAACCTATGATCACGGCTAAGAGCGCCGCCACCAACCTGTCGCTCAGCACCTTCATCGGCTTGCCGGTAGAGGATCGCATGCGTGGACCTACACACCGAGCTGCGGAGCTCGCCCGCCCATCCACGCCGGGATCAGTCACAGGGTGACGATATCGAGCAACTCGTGCCGGATCTGTCGAGTCTGATCTGGCCCCCTTGGGCCGATTCATCGGGTGCCCTCACCGCTATCGGCACCTATCCTTCAGGTCGTGGCTCGCGCCCGGAAGTACACGCATCAACAGTGCGAAGTCTGCCGGGCGAAGCGTGACTTCAAGTTCTTGCCGGATGAGCGAGACGTCTACGAACGCACGTTGATGGTCTGCACGACCTGTAACGGCAAAGTGCCCGTCCCCGGACAGCCGAAGCCGACGTGGCAAGAACTGATGGAGCGGGACTAGCGGTACTTACAGAACTGATGCACTGCTCATCTGACGTCGATGCGAGATCCTTCTCGCATGCAGAGATACGCCGAGTTCATGGCAATCACTGAGGCGGAGCTGATCGCCGACTTCGACTTGGGCGCCGAGATGTCGTCGTCGGTAAGCAGTGGATTCTCGACGAACTGGTACGTCGACGTCAGGACCGAGCGACGGACGAGCTTCAGATGCTAACTCGTCGCCTGTTCTGGCTGACGGTGGTGATCGCACACTGCTGACGGCAATCGGCGCGGCAGCATCGATCATCGCCGCATTCAAGTCTTGACTGAAAACGGCATCTATAGTTTGCGCGCTGGCGCGCGGGCTAGGTGCCCGTCGCAGAACGGCAGGGATTCGGCCGTTTCGATTTGCGCTTGTCAGCGACGGTGTTCGCGCCGTTTGGCGAGCGGCGCGAACACTAGGAAAGCTGCAAATATGACGGCCATAACGTAGATATGGAGCGCGACGCTCAGCGCGAGCATCGAAGCAAAGATGCCAACGTAGGTGCACCAAAACACTCGCGGCTTCGTCTGATAGAGCGACGTCATTGACCCACGAAGGCTCTTTGTCCCATGGACCTCCCACCGGGCCAGGTAGTAGGCAAGCACGACCATCGCCGCTGTGGCGAGAAGCGTTACCACAAGATGCATCGACGCACCCATACCCAGTCCGCGTCCTAGCTAGTGTCGAACGCTATCGGCTATAGTCTGCGCGCGCCGAGCACTTCTCTCCGCCCAGGGTGAGCTGTAATCGCTGCTTAGCTCGTGTATCGGTCATCGCAGGCTGGTTCGCGAACCTCAGGTGCTATGCGCCGAGCAATAGGCCGAGGCTTCAGAACCTAAGCGTGCAGGGGCGATGTCGCGGCCATCTTGGAATTTGTAGCTGGTTGCGGCGTCTCGCAGCCCGTCTATCGCGAAACCGCCAATTGGCTGATCGCTTACCCGTATCTGGATGTCGTCGGATTGCCGAGCCGATTGCCATAGCGGTCTGTTGAACTCCGCATGAAGGTTGGAAGGCGATGATCTGGGCGCTGACGTGTTGGCGGCTGCGTTGCTGTCGAACGTCAGTTGTGTCCCTCGCGGTGCGCCTCCAGGAGGCGAGAGGTGCCAGAGCAAGCGACCGCGCGCGGTTGGGTGGTCGTGGTAGAGGTACACATCGATCGGACCGCCGAAGGAGCTGCCGCACGCTACGGTCCACATTTGTAGCCCGCCGTCGTTGTTTAGCGCGATCCCAATGAGTGACCTCGGTGGGGGATCGATGTTCTCGCCATACGGATTGGTGTCCAGGCAACCGGCGCTCGCGATCAGGCATAACGTCCAGAGCGCCACCTTGATGCCGTCACGCGTGGGCCACATAGGGCAAGAACTGCAGGTCAGCCGGTCCTGTCGGCGGTATGTGAAATGCACCCAACACCTCTCCGACCCCGATCGCACTGTAGCGCCGGGACTGTTCGAGAACGGCATATCGGTCACGATTTATGCGGAGCCAGTTGGCTTTCCCAACAATGAAGGCCGAGAATCCCGACATGACGACAGGTGGTCGCTTAGCTGCAGCGACGGTGGGGAGCCTTCTTGTCTGCGCCACCGGGTGCTCCGCAACGCACCCAAAAGCGCCAGGGCAGGCGAAACCGACGCCGGACGCACCTGCGACCGCGATTCGGTTCTATGCAACCGGCCGTCCGCCCTATCTGACGCCACATACCGTTCAAGTTCATGGCCGAGCACAGTTCGCAATCACTGTCAGCAACAACGTGTACGCCCTCGACGGCCACCAGGGCGCCACGCTAAGTTCGATTGTCATATTGCCCGCGAGGGACTACCCCCGTGATCCGCATGGGGTCTCTTCATGGAGCACGAAACACGCGGTCTTCTTTGACCACAACCCGCTTCCAGCGGGCCAGTCTCGTACCGACGTCGTTCCGGCGCTCGCGTGCGGCAATTACGTCGTGGTGGGCAGCGGAGCCGTTGCGGCTTGGTCGAACATCCATGTGCGTTCATGTTGACGAATCCACGGTCCGACAAGCGATGCATAGCGCCGAATAGGGCGCTCGGGAACGGCATTCGCGTCTGGCGTGGCAGTCTGAGGCAATGAGGGCACTATCCACGGTCCTGCTGGCCTCATTCGCCTTCCCGATTGCGGCCTGCGGCGGCTCGTCGCAGGCACCAGCAACGGACTCACGTCCCTCATCGTCGACGAACCTGATGCAACGGATCACGGCGGACTCGCCGAGCGGCACCGTCGTTTGGCACACGGGCGATGCCGTCCCGACCGGCACCGGCGCTGCCTTCGAGGGCTACTACTGCTGCAAGCCCCCATTCCCCGACGGGCTGAACCGTGGCGGCAACGCAGGATGTTCAGGAACAACACAGCAGGGCTTAGCTCCCCCCAAGCGTTATTACGATGGCGCGCTGGGCGGCTATTTCCTGAACGGTCACCGCTGCTGAGCCGTCGGTTGTATCAGGCACTTAGCGTCCGTCCGGCGTCGGGCAGGATTTGCCACCTCCGGTGCGTCAGTGGTCTGTAGTTCTTGAGAATTTGAACCACCACGCCACCTGGTGTGGCCTTCATCGCTAGTACCAGAGGAGCGGATCAACAGCGAGAAAGCGTGCGCCACCAAACACGCGGTAAACGCGGTGGCGAGTCCACACATGGGTACGCAGTCGGCGACCGTGGACATTGCCGCTCTTCCACATGAAGGCGTCGCCCGCATGGTCGACCAGGACGGTCTCGATGTAGCGCCCGAAGGTATGGAGAACGTGCCGGTGACGGTGGGCCCACCGCACTTCGCACGGTGATGTTTCGGCGCCGCCAATCTGGGTGTAAAGCAATCGTCCGCGACGATCGTAGGCGGGATCGGTGCACGATTCCTGACGTCCGTCACAGTTCGCGACGAGTGCCGGTCGGCCGAGTCTGGCGTGGTGGACCGGATACACGTGCAGCGCCTGAAGCGCGGCGGTCGAGCCGAAATTGACGGCCAGATGACGGTCGTCTGGCGCCCACGCTAGTTGTTCACCGAGGACTGCGTTGTTGCAGCCTCTGCAGTTTCGATAAACCAATGAAGAATGATGCCGTCCGTTGCGCCGATCGCGGATCACAAGAACCGTGCGACGGTGATCGCGAATCGCGGTGTAAGCGAGCATCCGGTCGTCAGCCGAGACCGCAAGGTCAGTCGCGCAGAACGACAGTTTGTGTACATGCCCGGTCACTAGGTTGACCTTCGTCGAGCACGGCTGCTTGGAGATGGAGCTCGATGTGTAAACCGACGTGCCGCTGCCATCGAGCGCGATGGTGTCGTCGGCGCTTTCGGGAACCCGCTCCACCAGCCGGCCGCTGGACGTCGAGTACTCACCCACCCGCAACTGATGACGGACTGCTGCACCAAGAAAAGTCCTCGGGACACCGGAAGGCGCCTCGGCGACCGACACAAGAGCAGGACCCTTATTCGTCGCACCAACTGGCCCATATGCCGTTGTGCCACAGGCATCTAAAAGGGCAATCATCGCCACGAGCAGCAGGCCCGACCGCCGCACTCTGACACCGCCAACCACGCGACCAGGTTGGCACACGTCGACTCGAAAATCGTTCACACTCGTGGACCGTCAGGGGGCCGCGCCCGCGCGGCACGTCGCGACCGCCCCGCGTCGGACGCTATGGGCACCTGCATACGCCTCGGGGTCATTAGCAACTCAGCGGTCGCTGACTGCCGGGCACAATGTGGGCGTGTTATCGACTCGTCGCACGTCCTCAATTTCTGGGGTTATAGCCGTTCTCTGCGGTCTTTGCGTGTTGGCCACTACATCCGCTGCGTCATCGCAGAGCCGGTCCGAGCGGCTCTACTTCCAGCGCGGGGATCAGCTGAGATCGGTCGCGACCGCCAAGGACGGCAAGTCGCGAGTGACCGCCAGGGTGCCTAACGAGATGGTGGCGTCACAGGTCCATGGACGGTTCATCTACTACCTGACATTCGGCCACCGCGCCGCATATCGAGGCACGGTATGGCGAGTTCCCGTCGACGGCGGCCGACCTCGCAAACTCGTTCGGCGGGTGCCAGGCCCGCAAGGCATCGCCGTGTTGAACCACCACGTCTTCTGGCTTGACGACCGGGCAATAGGCAGAAGCAGACTCAACGGCGACCGGACGCGACGACATTTCGTCGTGCCTCCGACCGAGATCGGAGGCGGCGTAGGCGACGGCCTCGCAACCGACGGCACCTACGTGTACTTCAGCCGCTGCGCCCGCCGCCCGGCGATCGGCCGCGTATTCGCGAACGGCAAGCACCTAACTCCCCGGTTCATCCACCTTCGCAGCAAGTCCTGCCCCCAGGCCATGGCTGCTGACCGTGATCACGTCTACTGGGGCGAACTGCTCTACAACAAGGGCGGGGGCACCATCGGACGAGCCAACGTCGATGGCACCAAGGCCGATCCCGCATGGCTGCCGACACCAACGCGGTACCACTCGGGACCCTTCCAGCTGGCCGTAGGCGCAGGACACATCTACTGGCTGTGGGGCGGCGAAGCCCGAACCACGCCATGGATCGGTCGCGCAACAATCGCCGGCCACCATCGGAAGAACCAATTCGTGCACGGAAACGGCGGCATATCAGTCGGCTAGCGGCAACCCTCGATAGCCCCGGCCATCCCGCCCAGCCAGTGGTCCGCTACCGGCACCAATAGTCTGCGCGCTGGCGCGCGGGCTCACGTGCTCGTCGCAGAACGGCATCACTTCTCATCCGCGCAGCTTCGGACGCTATTGGTTGTTGAATAACGGCGCGACGCGGGCGTGGACGAGGTGACGATCACCGAGCGGTACGGGCAATAGGACGAACCGTAGACGGGACGATGCGCACAAATCACCGGTGCTACGAAGAATTACCGCGCGAATCAGTACATCAGTCGGCCCCTCGCGGACCTGTACACGTGATGCGGCGTCACATTCGTCGCTGTAACTGACCACGAGGACGCAACCGCCCTCGCGGATCGTTTCTAACTTCCACGGAACCGAGTGCTGCTGTTTAGTAAGAGGCTCGAAGTCCCTGCCTGGTCGGGTAGTCGGCCCTTGCGACGTCGCTTCGGTTGCATGCGAGGCGCACGAGAGTGTCGGCACCGTTGAGGTCTTGTCAAACGCCGGGGAGCACCCTCCGACCGCCAGACAGAGTGCCGCCCCAGCTGCCCACATTCGATGCATCCGCCAATGGTCCCTACCGCCCTGGCGTCTGCCAAACGCAGAGCTGAAGCGTTAGGCAGCCGCGCCCTAACGCTGGGACCGTTCAGGAACGGCATTAACGTGTGGTGACCGCGCTCAAGATGAGGTCGTGAGGCAATTCGTCTGTCAGGACGGAGTTCATCTTGGCATTTGCACTTTCTGAGCAATAGGGCGTGTGTTCCATGACGCGAACGACAGCCCGCACGGGACACGCGAGAAGACCCCACACGGGCAGTGCATTCGCAAGCCAGCCGTCCAACACGAGATCTGAGTACTCAGGCTGGTGCCACACTCGCGCAGCTCGCTGAAGGTCTTCCGGGTGTACAGCCAGCCACACGCCAAACGTGAGCGCGAAGCCCCCGGTCAGCTTCACCGGAAGAAGTGCACGGACAAAGGGCCCAACGTTCGGGACCTGCAACAGGACGGAACGGTTTGCATCGGCGTCGCTCATCCATGTGCCTTCGGCGTGCTCACGCTCGGGGGTGTCCAGCACCGGGTCAGGCAAGGTGAATCGGTAGTGCTGATTGTGTGCATCGACGCTGCGGCCACAAGACGCGCAGACAATGTCGGAGGACACGCCGCAACCCTAGGTCGGAGAAGTGCGCGAGCGGCATCACTGCTGGCGCTACCGAGCAGGGCGAGCAGTTTGATCGAGATTCTGACGGCGCACACCCCACGGATGAATCAGCCAGGCTAAGGCGAGGAGCGAGACTGCACCTCCTGCCAGGTACACGCCAGCCCAATTGCCAGTTGCCAGCCAAACGATCGCGGCCACCATGCAGCCAGCGCCCCCCAGCAAGTAGGTCAATCCAAACCACCAGCGGAGCGCCATGAGGAGGCGCCGCCAGACATTCATGCAGCCATCATCGGCCGCAATCGAGGCGTCGTGTAGCGCCGGTTAGGTCCGGTCAACCGGTGCTCATGCCGGCGAGGTAGGCGGCGACCGCGTGGGAGGCGTGGCGGTCGAGGTTGGTCTTGGCCATGTCGTAGCGGAGCGTGGTGCGGGGGTCGCTGTGCCGCATCGCGTGCTGCATGTCGCGGATCGCGACGCCGGCGATCAGGCCACTGGTGCAAAAGGTGCGACGTAGCCCGTGAGGACTGATCGCGTGGTTGATCCCGGCGTGCTTGGCGAGCCTGGCGACGATCCGCGCCGCCGCGGGCCGGTCGAGGCGTCGTCCCGTGCGAGTGCGCAACAGCGGGCCTGTGGTGCGCTCGCCGATGACCTGGCGGACCGCACGCAGCACCGGGATCGGCAGCGGGATGTCGGCGGGCTTCGCGCCTTTGCCGATGATGTGCAGCAGCTCGTAGCCGGACTCGTAACGCAGGTCGGTGACGTCGGCGTTGCAGGCTTCGGACACGCGCAGTCCGAGCATGCCCAGGAGGGCGACGAGCGCATGCTCGACCGGTCCGGCCGTTCGCGCGGCCGTCAGCATGGCGGCGAACTCGAGCGGATGCAAGACGGTGCGCCGCTGACCCTCCCAGGAGACACGAGGTCGCGTGACGGCATCCGCAGGGTTGTGGGAGATCAGGCCGTCAATCACCGCGTACTTATAGAACGTTGCGACAGTGCCAAATCGTCGGGCGATCGTCGCGACCGCGTAGCCGCGGCCTTCCATGTCACGGAGGAACAGTTCGAGCTCCGCGCGGCTGACCTGCAGCATGTCCCGGTTATTGCTCAGGCACCACGCCAGGAACGATCGCAGGTCCAACGTGTACGCAGATCGGGTCGGCTCCCGATAGCGGGCCAAGAAGCCCGCGACGGCCCATCGGCTCGCGTCGCTGGTGGTCAGGGACAGGTCAGTCGTTGTCATCGTGGGGCCTCCGCAGTCAGGCCGAGAGCCTGCCTCCCGGCGCGCCGAAGATCGTCCACCCCGCGGACCTAACCGGCGTTCTGGCGCAGTCGCCCGGACCCACCAGCCCGCTACCGTGCGTTCGGTGAATGCGGATGAGATGGCGGACGAGTGGGTGCGCCTCCGTCGTAGCGTTTTGCCCGAGGAGCACCAGCGGGCTGCATGGATGGAGATGCCAGACGAGGCGTGGGCCGCCGTCCTGGAGCGTCATCCCGACATGGCCAACTGGGTGGCCCACGCAAAGCGTTCGCCCCGTGACATCGTGGCGCGGCTTGCTCGCCATCCAGATTGGAGAGTGCGTGCGGCCGTTGCCGCCCAACGCCGGCTGGATCCGGCGATCAGGGCCGAGTTGGCTCAGGACCCGCACGAGATCGTGCGTCGCAGAGCGGGCCGCTTCCTCGAGGTAGACGGCTTGTAAGCGACTCTCCAACAGTCCCGGCGTTGCAGAGCGGTCGCCTGGGCTAGCGCAGCTCGGTGGATACTTCCAGCCGTGACGACCCGTGAACGACGAGGGATGATCGTCGCGCTTGTCGTTAGTCACTAGAGAACGGACTATAGGTGCCGCTCGCAAGTGTCGCCCCAGCGTTACCGTGCATCGGTGGACGACATTCGGGCGCTGCTGCCGTTGCTAGAGCGGCCCAGGTCCGAGAGCGGTCTCGATGACGCGACGGCGGTCCGCCTAGTTGAAGAGGTCGTCTGCCGCCCATGGTCGGACTACTGGGTCGGGCACGCCTTGGACTGGATCGACGCGAACACCTGGAGCGACACGATCGGCGAGGCACTTCGGGTCGTCTCTCAGGACAAGCAGTTCTCCCAAAAGACCCGCCATCGTGCGTGGCGGCACGTGAAGCCCCGACGCGAACCCGCCGGATAGGTGCCGCTCGCGGCGCATAGGTTTCAGGGTTCGCAGCGCGCGTCAAGATCCGAGCTGAGATTGCCGAAATTGCTTCGTGGGGTGGTTTCTGGAATTCATCGCCGAGTGGGTATACCTGTACGGGCCGAAGCCGCGTGGCTATGACTGGACGACAGGTCGTTCCGGATCGAGGTCATACAAAGTACTTTGGTCGTGTGGGCGCATATTCGTGTGGTCCGCAGCCCTCGTGTGGTTGGTGTGGATTGTGCGGACGGTGTACTTCTCCTGAGCCGTGATCCTCGGCGAACGACCCGTCAGACTATAGGTGCCGTTCCGGAGCGCCCTATCCGGACGCCCGACATCTTGCTTAGAGTCTGGACGCGCCCAAGCCACACGCGGCTATATGACGTTGCGTTCGATTTGTCGCTGGCAACATCGACATTGCCATGCGGTTCGTCTCCGTACGGCTTAGCGTCGCGATCATGAGACGCCTGATGGTCGCTCTGGTCGGTATTGGCGCGCTGTGCACGGCGTGCGGTTCTAGCAGCAGTGGCGGCACCGACAATCCGGTTGTGCAGAGCAACTCGTCGCCGCCGACCGGCGGGTCGACCGCGGGTGGCCAGGCGCCGGCGATCACCCAGACCTGGACGACGTTCTTCAACTACCAGACCTCCGCCGCCGATCGGCAGGCGCTGCTCGAGGACGGTGCCTCACTCGGCAAGGCGATGGCGATGGGCGACAAGTTCGCCAAGGCGCAGCATCTCGAGGAGACGGTCAACGTCAAGCACATCAGCCTCGACGACGCAACGCACGCAAGCGTCAGCTACGACATCCTGTCGCACGGCACCGTCCTGCTCCCCGACGCCACCGGCACCGCCGTACAGATCAACGGGGAATGGCTGGTCGCGAAGCAGTCGTTCTGCGGCCTGATCGAGCTCGGCGCCGGCGGGAAGACCGTCCCGGGCTGCTCCGCCGCGAGCTGATCGTTACTCGATGCCGGAGGTCGTGACGTCGGTGGCCTGAGCCCGCAACGCCTCGACCGTGCACTGCTCCTTCGGGATCACCGAGAACGGGTCGTAGTGGAAGGCCCGCATCGCGTTCTGGTAGGTGATCTTGTTGATCTCCTCGTCGGTGATGTCCGGCACGAGCTCGAAGTGCTTCATCACGGCCTCGGGCGCCGTCGGCCACGTCGAGTCGGAGTGCGGGTAGTCGCACTCCCACGTGATGTTGTCGATGCCGATCATGTGCCGGTTCTGGATGCCGGCCTTGTCGTCGATGAAGCAGAACGTGAAGTTCTTCCGCGCCCGCTGGCTCGGCAGATCGGACCCGAAGTCCTGCATCGTCCAGAAGCGGTGTCGCTCGTACACGTAGTCGATCCGCTCGAGGAAGTACGGCAGCCAGCCGATGCCGCCCTCGGACAGGGCGAACTGGATGTCCGGGAAGCGCTTGAGCGCTGGCGACCAGATCAGGTTGGCCGCGGTCTGGAACAGGTTCATCGGCGTCAGCGTGATCATGACGTCGACCGGCGCGTCGTCGAGCTGCAGGATCGAGGACGACGAGCCGATGTGCAGCGCGATCGTCATGTCGTTGTCGACACATGCCTTGTAGAAGGGATCCCAGTGCTCGCTGTGCAGTGACGGCCAGCCGAGCTTCGAGGGGTCCTCGCTGAACGTGATCGTGCGGCACCCTTTGTCCGCGACCCGCTTGACCTCCTTGGCCATCAGCTCCGGGTCCCAGATCGGCGGCAACGCCAGCGGGATGAACCGTCCGGGATAAGACCCGCACCACTCGTCGATGTGCCAGTCGTTGTACGCCTGGAGCATCACGTAGCCGAGCTCCTTGTCGGCAGCTCGCGAGAACAGCTGGCCACAGAACTGCGGGAACGACGGGAAGCACATCGAGCCAAGGACGCCGTTGACGTTCATGTCACGGACCCGCTCGTGGATGTCGTACGTGCCGCGACGGATCTGGTCGTAGGACGTGACGTTCATGTCGTAGTCCTCGGGCGGGCGGCCCGCGACGGCGTTCAGCCCGATGTTCGGGATCTCGTTGCCCTCGAACACCCAGACGTCATGACCTTCCGGCTTCTTGACGCTCTTCGGCGCTTGGTCCCGCCACTTGTCCGGAACGTGGTTGTCGAACATGTTCGGGGGCTCGACGACGTGGTCGTCGACGCTGACCAGGATCAAATCTTCGACTCGCATAGGCTCACTTTAAGCGCCGGCGCAAGTCTTGGAAAGGCCCTTCTCACATTTTGCGAACGCGGATTACGCTATGGGGGTGAGCGCGACATATCCGTTCGACATCGCGGAGACCGACCGGCTGCTGAGTACGACGCGGGCAGTCCGCAAGCGCCTCGACCTGGACCGGCCGGTCGAGCGCGACGTACTCCTCGACTGCCTCCGGCTCGCGGTGCAGGCACCCACCATGAGCAACTCGCAGGAGTGGCGCTGGATCGTCGTGACCGACGACGCCAAACGCGAGGCGGTGGCAGGGGTCTACCGCAACCTCTCGGCGGCCTACCTCGAGGAAGCCAGCAAGACTCATGAGGACCCGCAGACCCGGCGAACCTATGAGAGCGCCTACGAGCTGAGTCAGTTCATGGGGCGGGTGCCGGCGCTGGTCATCCCGTGTGTCGAGAGCTCGTACAACATCGACTCCGGGAACGCGGTCGCCGCCGCTGTCTACGGCTCGATCATCCCAGCGACGTGGAGCTTCCAGCTCGCGCTCCGCTCGCGCGGCCTCGGCTCCGTCTACACGACCTTCCACCTGTTCGGCGCCGACCAGGTGGCGGAGATCCTTGGCATTCCTGACAATGTGACGCAGGTGGCGCTGCTCCCCGTCGCCTACACCAAAGGCACCGACTTCAAGCCCGCAGACCGACCGCCCGTCGAGGACGTCGTGTTCTGGAACACCTGGGGTGAGCACTAGATGCAGCGGTTCGAGACAGTTTTCGACGTCGACGCACCACCGCACCGGGTCTGGAAGCTGCTGCATCGCCCGCCGCCGCCGGGATCACCCAGCCCGCGCACGGTCGAGTATCAGGGCGGCAGCATGACCATCCTGCTCGAGGGTGACGAGAACGGGCAGGGCATGGTTCGCACGTGTGAGTTCCACGTCCCGAAGTGGCTGCTGTCCGGCGGCAAGGCTCGCTCGTGGGAGCTGGTCACCGAGGTCAAGCCGCTGGAGTACGCCAAGTACGAAGGCATCGGGAAGCCGCTCTGGTCACGCGCCGCCGGATGGCACGAGCTCCAGCCGCTCGACTCCGGCGGCACCCGCCTGACCTTCGTCGAGACCTATCACGTGAACAACCGCGTGATGCGCGCGCTGTTCGAGAAGCGAGTGCACCGCTTCATCTCCAAGGACAACCACGACCTGTATCTGTCGCTGCTCGGTTACCTCGGCACCGTGACGCACGTGAGCACGTCGCGACACACTGGCCCTGCGTAAGACACAATCGTCACAGCGTGTATCACCCAGCGATCAGGAACGGGGACTGTGGGTTCGACGGCGGAGTTGGAGCTGGGTGCCGAACCCAACGCGGTTCCGCGCGCGCGACGCTTCGCCTCCTCCGCCCTGGTCGGGGAGACGACTGCCACGATCGAGGATGCCGAGCTGCTCGTCACCGAGCTCGTCACCAATGCACTGCTGCACGGTGACGCGCCGGTCAAGCTCCGCCTGATCCAGCTGGCCGACCGGATGCGGATCGAGGTCGAGGACCGCGGCCGCGGCGTCCCGATCCAGGTCCGTCACAGTACGGAGGCGATGACCGGGCGTGGCCTGTCCCTCGTGTCGGCTGTCGCCAGCAGCTGGGGAGTCGATCCCGCACCCAACGGCGGCAAGGTCGTGTGGGCGGAGATCCACGAGGCAGATGCCGGCGCACCGAGGGCAGCCGTCCCTGACCTGGACGTCGACGAGCTGCTCGCCGGCTGGACCGACGAGCTGGACGCCGAACCCAGATACACGATCCACCTCGGCGCCGTACCGACTGACCTGCTGCTCGACGCCAAGTCCCACATCGACAACGTCGTCCGGGAGCTCACGCTCGCCAAAGGCAATGAGACCTCCACCGGCGAGGGCCTACCACCCGCCATGACCCAGCTCGTCGAGAGCGTCACCAAGGACTTCGCCGAGGCACGGACAGAGATCAAGCGACAGGCGATCGAGGCGGCCGGACGTGGCGAGGCTCTCACCACGTTGTCGTTGACGCTCACCGCGAGCGCGGCCGACGCAGGCGAGCGTTATCTCGCCGCTCTCGACGAGGCGGACCGCTACGCCCGTGCCGCGCGGATGCTCACCATGGCGCCGAAGCGATCACACAGCACCTTCCGTCGCTGGTACGTGCAGTCACTCGTCGACCAGCTGCGGGCGGCGAGCCGCGGCGAGCCGCTGCCGACGCCGCGTCAGTTCTCCGAGTATCTCGCCGCCGAGGCGGACCGGCTTGCCTCGCTCGAGGACACCTGGAACCGCCTCCAGCTGCTGCAGAAGGTGACGGGGGAGCTCACGGGTGCGCGGTCGGTCACCGACATCGCGACGACCGTGGTGGACAACGCCGTGGAGTTTCTCGGCGCCCAGAGCGCCAGGGTCTACCTGCGCACGGAGTACAACACCCTGCGCGCCGTCGCGACCCACGGCGGCCTCGATGTGCGTGCCGACGAGGCGTACCAAGAGTTCTCCCTGGACGACGAACTGCCGGGCGCACAGGTCGTCCGGACGGGCCAACCGTTGGTGCTGCGAACCTTGAACCAGCTCGGCCAACAATTCCCCGCGCTCGCCAACTACTACCCGACGGAACGCACGCTGCACGTCGCACCGATGACCATCGGCGACCACTCCCTCGGCGTGCTGAGCCTGACCTTCGCCGGCAATGAAGTGGTGGACGAGGAGACGCAGGCGGCGTTCGTCCGCGCCCTCGCCGACGCCCTGGCCCAAGCCGTCGAACGCGCCCAAGCCATCGAGCGTGCCGAGGAGGCCAACGAGCGGCTGGCGTTCCTCGCCGACGCGTCGGTGGCGCTGTCGACCAGCCTGGACTTCGAGGCGACGCTTGCCGCCCTGACGAGGCTGATGGTGCCCCGGCTCGCCGACTGGTGCGTCGTGCAGATGGTGGATGAGGACACGCTGGAAACGGTGGCGTTGCTGCATTCCGACCCTGAGAAGACCGCCTGGGGAATCTCCATGGCGGGCAAGTTCGCCATGGACATGAACGCCGAACGCGGCGCGGCGGCGGTCCTGCGGACCGGGCGCTCGGAGGTCTACCACACCTTCACGGACGAAGCGCTCGAGCAGGGGGCGATGAACGACGAGCACTTGTCGGTCATCCGCGCGCTCGGCATGTCCAGCGGGATCGTCGTACCGCTGCAGGGGCGCGGTGGGACCTTCGGCATCCTCACGCTGGTGCACGCCGAGTCCGGTCGGCAGTACGACGCGACCGACCTGCCCTTCGTCGAAGACGTAGCCCGACGGGCTGCCCTCGCGCTGGAGACCGCGAAGATCTTCCGGGAGCAGTCGGGGCGGCTCGCGGACGTCACCCAGGTCGCCGAGGCCGCCCAGCTCGCCATCCTCGCGATGCCACCGTCACGCCTCGGACCGGTGTCGCTGTCGGCGCGCTATGTCTCCGCAGCGGCGGAGGCGCTCATCGGCGGCGACCTCTACGAGGTGGTCCATCTCCCGACGTCGGTCCGGATGCTGATCGGTGACGTCCGCGGCAAGGGTCTCAACGCCGTCCGTACGGCGACCGTCGTACTCGGCGAGTTCCGCGCGGCGGCCGCCGACGTCCCCGATCTCGGTCTTGCGGCTTCGCAGATCGACCGGAGGCTGCGCCCATACCTCGCCGACGAGGACTTCGTCACGGCGCTGATCGCGGAGATCAACGACGACGGGCAGTTCCAGATCGTCTGCTGCGGCCACCCGCCTGCGCTGCTCGCGTCCAAAGGTTCGGTGACCGAACTGCCACTCGATCACGACCTGCCGCTCGGTCTCGGCACGAAGCCCACTGTCTACAGCAGCCGCCTCGGGGCCGGCGACCGTCTCATGCTCTACACCGACGGCGCGATCGAGGCGCGTGACGCCGAGGGCCACTTCATCGACCTGATGAAGATCGTGGCGCCGATCGCGGCCGGGCCGCTGGACCTGGTGCTCGACCAGGTGCTCGCCGGGCTGCACGAGATCACGGGGCCGGCGCTCGGCGACGATCTCGCCCTGCTCGTTGCGGAGTACAACCCGCCCGTCAGCTGACGCGGGCAGTCACGGCAGATCAGTCACGCACGAGGATGAACGCGCCGCCCGGCACCCCGCCGCCGACACCGGCCAACGCCACCTCGACGTTGGGCAGCTGACGCTCTCCAGCCTGACCACGAATCTGGTACGCCGCCTCTGCGAGGAAGCCGTACCCGTGGGTCCGGCCACCAGAGAGCTGCCCGCCATGCGTGTTGAGCGGCAGCTCACCGTCGAGCGCGATCCGCTTGCCACCTTCGAGGAAGTCTTTCGCCTCGCCGACCTCGCAGAAGCCGAGTCCTTCCAGCCAGGTCAGGCAGTTGAAGCTGAACCCGTCGTAGAGCTGTGCGACGTCGATGTCGTCGTGGGTGACTGATGCCCGGGTCCACAGGTGGGCCGCCGGCCCGAACGCGTTCGGCAGATGCGTCATGGTGCCCTGGTCCCAGGAGCTGCGCTCCGTCATCTGGGTCCCGACCGCGTCGATGTACACCGGCGGCTGCCGGAGGTCGGTCGCCGTCTCGCGCGCAGAGATGATGATCGCGACCGCGCCGTCACAGGGCACGTCACAGTCGTAGAGTCCGAGCGGCGAGCTCACCATCCGCGCACCGAGGTAGTCGTCCATGGTCATCGGGTCGGTGTAGATCGCGCGCGGGTTCAACGCCGCGTTTTTGCGTGCGTTGAGGGCGATCCAGCCGAGCGTCTCTCGCGTCGTGCCGTACTTGGCAAAGTGCTGCGATGCCTGCATCCCGATCCAGTTGGCTGCGCTCGCCGCACCGAAGGGGATCTTCCACTGGAAGTCACCGCCGACCGCGCCGCCCTTCGGCAGCGGCAGGCCACCAGTCCGAAGCAGCTCCGTGTTGGTCGCCTCCCAGACCGTCCGGAAGCAGAGCACGTGGCGACACAGGCCTGACGCGACAGCGAGCATCGCGTTAACGATCGAACCGGTCTGCGCCGAGGTCTCGATGCCGCCGCTGTGCCACGTCGGGTGGATGCCCAGGGCCTCCTCGACCACCGAGATGCCGCCCTCGGTGATGCCGCCGGCACCGCCCATCGCGCCCGGCCAGGTGGCGAGGCCATCGATGTCCGAGAGCTCGAGGCCGGCGTCCTCGACGGCTCGCTTCGCGGCCTCGACGGTCAGCGTCACGGGCGGGCGCATCAGCCGCCGGCCGACCTCGGAGTAGCCGATCCCGGTGATCGCCACCTTGTGCTCGAACCGGTCGGAGCTGGCCGGCGGACGGGTCGCGACGAGGGGTGGCGGGACGATCGACGTTCCATCGCCGTCCGGCTCGCCGGTCGGCGTGAACAGCGGGAACCACACGCCGTCCTGCTCGTGGAACTGCACCTTGACCCGCTGCCCGACATGGGCGGAACCCAGATCCTCGACCCCCACGAGGTTCGTCGTGAGGCGGACCTCAGGCGCCTCGTCAAGCGCCACGACGGCGATCAGGTACGGAGGCGCGAAGCTCGGCATGAACATCTGCTCGTTGACCGTGACGCCGATGACGACGGCGTTGCCGCTGACGACGACCCATTCGAGGTCATCGGACAAGCAGTGCTGGCACACCCGCTGCGAGGGGTGGAGCAGGTGGCCAGAGTTTCGGCACTTCGGCAGGCGGAGCTCGCCGACCTCGCCGCCGGTCCAGAACGGCTTGTTCCAGGGGCCGACTTCGGGCATCGGCCGGTGCGCCGCCAGCGCGTTCTCAGTCATCGACGCCGAGCCTAGGCGGGGCCGCCGTAGGTCTTGGTCTCCAGGTATTGTTCGAAGCCTTCGTCGCCGTTCTGACGGCCGACGCCGCTGGCCTTGTACCCGCCGAACGGGGCGTCCGCGCCGTACCAGATGCCGCCGTTGACGCCCATCGTCCCGGCGCGGATCCGGCGCGCGACCGCCATCGCTCGGCCCTCGTCGCCCGAGGTGACCATGCCGGACAGGCCGTACTCGCTGTCGTTCGCGATGCGGACGGCATCATCGTCGTCCTCGAACGGGATCACGACGAGGACCGGACCGAAGATCTCCTTCTGCGCGATCGTCATCGAGTTGTCGACGTCTGCGAACAGCGTCGGCTCGACGTAGAAGCCCTTCTCCAAGTGAGCCGGGCGGCCGCCGCCGAGGACCAGGCGCGCCCCCTCGGACTTGCCGGTCTCGATCAGCGCGAGCACGCGGTCGCGCTGCTTGGCCGAGATCAGCGGACCCATGAAGTTGTTGGCGTCGGTCGGGTCGCCGTACCCGATCCCCTCGAAGCTCTTCGCAACCAGTTCGACGCCCTCGTCGTAACGAGAGCGAGGCAGCAGCATCCGAGTAGGCATCGCGCAGCCCTGGCCGGCGTGGGAGCACACCGTCAGCGCCACCATGGTGCCGAGCGCCTCCTCGAAGTTCGTGTCGTCGAGATAGATCTGGGCGCTCTTGCCGCCGAGCTCGAGGAACAGCCGCTTGAGGGTGGGACCACCCTTCGCCATGATCCGTCGACCAACATCGGTTGAGCCCGTGAACGAGATCAGGTCGACCCGCGGGTCGGTGACCAGCTGCTCGCCGATCATGTGGTCCGAGGAGGTGACGACGTTCACGACACCGGCCGGGATGTCCGTCTTCTCGGCGATCACCCGGCCGAACCGGGTGCCGGTCCACGGGGTGTCCGGCGCCGGCTTGAGGACGACGGTGTTACCGGTGGCGAGCGCCTGACCGAGCTTGTTGATCGTGATCTCGAACGGATAGTTCCAGGGCGTGATGGCGCCGACGACTCCGACCGGCTCCTTCGCGACCTTGCGCCACGAGTTCATCCCGAACGCGGTGCCGTTGGGGATGTCGCGTTCCCACGGGTACGACGCGATGCGCTCCATCGGCCACAGCAGGCCGTCCGCGAGCGGGGCGTCGAGCTGTGGCCCGAACGTGATCAGCAGAGGCGTGCCGACCTCGGCGATCAGCTCCGCCCGGATCTCCTCCTGCTCGGCGACCAGCGCATCGTGCAGCTGCTGGAGGCAGCGCGCACGGAACGCGTGGTTGGTCGACCAGTCGGTCTCGTCGAACGCACGCCGCGATGACGCGATCGCCGCGTCCATGTCCGCGGCGGTCCCGTCGGCGACGACGCCCAGGACCTCTTCCGTCGCAGGGTTGATGTTGTCGAACGTCGCGCCCGCCTCGCTGTCGCGGAGCTCGCCGTCGACCAACAGCCGGCGCTCGCCGGTCTGGGTCGTCGCCGTCATGACAGGACCCGCGCGGGGATGTGCTTGTAACCAGCCACGTTCGTCATCGCGACGCGCTTGCAGCCCGCCATGTCGACCTCGAACTTCGGCATGAAGTCCAACATCATCTCGAGTGCGATCCGACTCTCCATGCGGGCCAGTGCCGCTCCGAGGCAGCTGTGAATGCCGTAGCCGAGGCCGACGTGGATCGACTGGTCCCGCGGGCGCAGGATGTCGAACTTGTCAGGATCGGGGAAGGCGCGCTCGTCACGGTTGGCCGACCCGGCGATGACGAACACGGCATTGTTGGCCGGGATCGTGGTGCCGTGCAGCTCGACGTCCTTCGTGCACCAGCGGACGACGTACTGTGCCGGCGCCTGGTAGCGCAGCAGCTCCTCGACCGCGGCGGGGATGAGCTCGCGATCGTCGAGCAGCATCTGCCACTGGTCGGGGTTCTGATGGAACGCGACCGCCGCGTTCCCGATCAGCTTGGTGACAGTTTCCGCTCCGGCGCCACCGAGCAGGCTGGCGAAGCCGGTGATCTCGACATCGTCGAGCTTCGTGACCGTGCCGTCCTCGCGCTCGACCTCGACCTCGATCAAGCGGCTGATCATGTCGTCCTGCGGCTCGGCGCGGCGCTGCTGGATCAGCTCGTAGTACATGAGGCCGCTCGCGACGCCGGCCTCGATGCCCGCCTCCGATGTGCCGACCTGACCGGGTTCACGGTGCAGGCTCTCGTCGAGCCACAGCCGGATCTGCTGGCGGTTCTCCTCGGGGACGCCGAGCATCCGGGTGATGATCTCGCAGGGGAACAGCGCCGAGAAGTCGTCCACCACGTCGAACCCGTTCGGGTCGAGCTGGCCGAGGTAGTGACCGATGACCTCGCGAACCATCGGCTCGAGCTTCTTCACGGCGTTCGGCGTGAACACGCGGTTGACCAAGCTGCGCATCCGGCGGTGATCCGGCGGGTCGAGCATGATCACCAGCGGCGCGGGCGGCACCTGGCCCGACTGCACCATCGCGAGGTCGACGCCGCGGGCTGACGAGTACGTCTCGAAGTCCTTGAACGCCGCCGTCACGTCGGCGTGCCGGGTCAGCGCGTAGAAGTCGTACTTCTCGCTGTAGTAGACCGGCGCCTCATCGCGCATCCGCTTGTAGATCTCGTACGGATGCTGGAAGAAGTCGTCGGAGTACGGGTCGAACTCGACGCGGGTCGGGGCGGTCACAGAATGGCTCCTTGCTCCTTGTAGGCCGCGATGACATCCCACTCCAGCCCGAGGTCGAGAAGGATCTCCTCGGTGTGCTGGCCGTGTTCCGGGGCTCCCGGAGGGACGACGTGCTCTTCGTCGAACTGCACGGGATTCACGGGCATCGCGAACTTCTCCCCCTGCATCGACGTGATCATCGGTATGTAGCCGTTGGCGATGACGTCCGGGTCGTCATGCAGCTCGAAGGCGTTCTGGACCGGCCCCCACGCTCCCGACAGCGGTTTGAGCGCTTCCTGCCACTCCGCGAACGTGCGCGACGCAAACTCCTCGTCGAAGATCTTGATCAGCTCAGCCCGGTTGTTGAACCGTTCCATCGGCTCGGCGAAGCGCTCGTCGGTGACGAGCTCCGGGTGACCGATGATCGTGCACACCTCGGCGAAGAACCGCTCGAGCTGGAGCATCATCAGCGTGATGAACCGGCCGTCCTTGGTCTTGTAGTTGCCGACGAGCGGGTTCGGCGCCTCGGCCCGGTTGAACGACGGGATCGGCGGCTTGTCGTAGAGCTTCGAGCTGGTCGCATCCGGCCCGAGGTTCCAGGCCGCGACCGACAGCAGCGACACGTCGACGACGGAGGTCTCACCGGTCGCCTTGCGCTTGTAGAGGGCAGCCGCCACCCCACCCGCGATGGTCATGCCCCCCATCACGTCACCGAAGGCGGGCCGCGGGGCGACGATGCCGTCGGTCATGTCGCTCGGCGTCAGGGCGTATCCGACGCCGCCACGTGACCAGTAGGACACGCCGTCGTACCCGGGCTTGTCGGCGTCCGGGCCCTGCGTGCCGTGACCTGAGCCACGGACATAGATGATGTCCGGGTTGACGGCGCGGATGTCCTCGACGTCGATCCCGAACTTCTTGCGCGCGCTCGGCAAGTAGTTGGTGAGGAAGACGTCGGCCTGCTCCGCGAGCTTGAGCAGCACCTCACGGCCGCCCTCAGTCTTCAGGTCGATGCCGATCGACTTCTTGCCGCGGTTCGGCACCTCGATCATGTAGTTGACGCCGCCGCGCCCGGCCGGCACCAGACCCATCGAGATCAGCCCGCGCTGCGGGTCGCCGCCGTCACGCGGCTCGACCTTGATGACGTCGGCGCCCCACTCGGCAAGCACCGCGCCGGCGGCCGGCACGAACGTCCAAGCTGCGACCTCGAGGACCTTCACGCCCTCCAGTGCCGCGGTCACGCGTTGACGGGGACGTTGATCTTGAACAGCTCGCACATGTTGCCGCCCATGATGCGCTCGACGTCAGCCTGCGGCAGGCCGGCCAGGTCGTCGACGTAGCTGATCGGGTCCTGCAGGCCCTCCGGGTGCGGCCAGTCCGAACCGAACACGACGCGGTCCGCGCCCATCAGCTCGACGATGTCGAGGAAGTTGTCCTCCCAGAACGGGCTGATGTAGACGCAGCGCTTGAACGCGGCGACCGGGTCCTCGAGGAACTCCTGCGGCATCTTCTTGTAGACGCTGCTGAGGTCGCTGAGCATCCCCGGAACCCAGGCGGCGCCGTTCTCGATCGACAGGATGCGAACGTCCGGGTTGCGGGTGAGTGCGCCGTGGCAGTTCAGCGCCATCATCGCGTCGACGATCGGACGGTGACCCATCGCCGCCATCCGGAAGCTGGTCGGGCGGAACGGCAGGAACTCCTTCGCCGGCTCCCAGGTGTTCAGCAGCTCGGCGTACCCGGAGTCCGACGCGTGCATTGAAACGGGGATACCGGCCTCGACGCAGGCCTGCCAGAACGGGTCGAACTCCTCGAAGCCGAACGAGCGCGAGCCACCGTTGAGGCTGGGCACCGGAGCCGGGCGCACGAGCACCGTCTTGGCGCCGCGCTCCAGGCACCACTGCAGCTCTTCGAGCGCGCGGTCGACGATCGGCAGCGTGATGACCGGGGTCGAGAAGATCCGGCCCTCGTAATCGAAGGTCCACTGCTCGTACATCCACTCGTTGAGCGCGTGGACCACGTCGTGGGTGAGCTCGGGGTCGTCCTTCATCCGCTCCTCGACCAGGCTCGCGAGGGTCGGGAACATCAGGCTGTAGTTCAAGCCGAGGTCGTCCATCACCTCGAGGCGAGCCTTGGGCTCACGGAAGGCCGGGATCGCCTTCATGGGCTCGCCCATCACCTCGCGGAAGGACTTCCCCTCGGGGTTGCCGTGGCGGTAGTAGTCCTCCTGCGCACCCGGCCGGGCGACCACGTCGAACGTCGGGTTCGGGATGTAGTCGCTGATCACGCCCCGCACGACGATCTTCGTGCGGCCCCGCACCTCGACGTAGTCGATGGCGTTCTTGGCATGGTCGGGCAGGAACTTCGTGAGGGCCTCGCGAGGCTCGTAGAAGTGGTTGTCGGCATCGAAGACCGGAAAAGCGAGCTCGCGCGACGGCATAGAACTCTCCCTCGTCGGAGGTGGTGCTGGAGCAAGAGCGACTCTTGCCAAAGATGGAAATGACGTTACCACCCTGGGTACGACGTGGCTAGGGTCGAAACCGGTCGACCCGCCGGGATTGCCGCAATCGAGCGTGCATCGGACGACTTCTGGCGAGAACGGCTTTCTCAAATTGCGTGAATCCTGTTAACGTGCGTCGTGGCTTTCGACCTCGCGAACCTGATCTCGTGTCTCGCGCTGCGGCCCGCAGAAGGGGGTCGGCTCGAAGGTGAGAACCTCGCCCTCGACTACCGCCGGGTCTTCGGCGGCCAGCTGCTGGCCCAGACGATCCAGGCGCTCCGCGCTCACGCCGGAGACAAGTCGCTGAAGTCCCTCGTGCAGTACTTCCCCCGCGAGGGAGATGTCTCGATGCCGATCACCTACGCGGTCGACGAGCGCCACGTGGGACGCACCTTCGCGACCATGGGGGTCGAGCTGACCCAGGCCGGCAAATTGATCAGTGCCGCGGCTGCCTCGTTGCACCTTCCGGAGGCCGGGCTCGAGAACCCGCCGACTCCCCCGTCAACGGGGTCGCCCGAGGACGCCGTACCCGTGGTCATCGACATGATCCCGTGGGAAATCCGCGTCGTCGGCGGCGTCGACCTCAACGATGGCGCCGTCACCGGCCCGCCCGCCTTCCAGTTCTGGATGCGAGTGCCGGCCGAGGCGATCACTGACGACTCGACGTGGACCCACCAGGCGCTGCTCGCCCACTCGACCGACTTGACGGTGATCGGTACGGCGCTGCTGCCGATCGCGGGCCTGTCGCAGGCGGACACCGGCCGGGCGTTCCACTCTGCGGTGACCACACACTCGCTGTGGTTCCACCAGCCGTTCAGGCTGACCGACTGGGTGCTCGTCGACCAGGTCGCCCCTGTGCTGTCCGGCGGCCGGGTCTTCGGGCGCGGCGACGTCTGGACCGCCGACGGCCGCCTGGTCGCGAGCTTCGCCCAGGAGTCGATGGTCCGTCTGCTGGAGCAGCCCGCGACCTGAGCCGCGCATGGCCCATCAGTGCGGGACTTGGGTGGTGCATGGCCCATCAGTGCGGGACTTGGGCGGTGCATGGCCCATCAGTGCGACAGAACGCGCGCGACGCCGGTGGGCGATCAGGCCGTGGAAGGCAGCAGCACCGGGAGGTTGCGGAGCCGCCGCAGCGCCAGGGCCGCGGGCGCAAGTGGCAGCCACAGGTTGCACACCCGGTAGGCGAACACCGCGAACACTGCGGCGGCCAGCGGCACCGACATCCAGTGCATCGCGAACGGCATCAACGCCTCAGCCGCCCCGGCGCCCGCGAACGGCAGGCTCCGCCGGGTCATCGCGTACCCGGTGGCGTAGCCGACGATCAACACCGCCGGTGGCACCTCGTGCTGTACGACGGCAAGGCACGCCCCGAGCGCCGTGATGTCAGCGGCCCAGTACATCGCCATGCCGACGATCGCGAGCAGGCCAGTCGCGCATTGGGCCAGCGCCCGCAGTGAGGCGACGGCATCGAGCACGCAGCGAAGCTCGGTCCAGACCTTGCCCTTCTGTGGGAGCCGCTCGCGGTTGGCGATCAGCAACAGTGCGATCGCGCTGCCGGCCGGCACGCCGACCACCCATGAGAGCAGGACGCCGCCCTCCGAGTGGAAGTGCTCGATGAGCAACACGACCGCCGCGACGAGGGTGGTCGGCCCGAGGATCGCGTACTCCAGCATCCCGAGCCGGCGCACGACCCCGCGCGCCGCATCGCCCGAGAAGCCGTGCTCCTCGAGGATCGCCTGGTCCATGCGGAACCCGGCCCGCGGGATCAGCATCCCGAAGCCGGCCAGGACGGACATTCCCGCGAGCCCGACGGAGACCCGCGGCCCGTTCTGGATCTGTGCCACTTCCCGATAGGCAAGTGTGTAACCGACGTGGCTCACGAACACGCAGCCGACCGCGACCGGCAGCCACACCCAGTTCGCGTCATCGACCAGCTGCCAGACCCGCCCGTAGCCCGCTGCCCAGCCCACACCGGCGAGTGCCCCGCCCGCGAGCGCGGCGCCCAGCAGCACCGCCGCGACGATCCCGCCAGGCGTGGCGTAACGGTGGTGGCCTTTCAGCCACGACGAGATGCCGTCACGCATCCGTCGGATTCGCACGCCGCTGAGCCTTCCACGAGAGGTTGCCGTCGTCTATACCTCGGGCCTACCCCTGTGGAACCTGAGTTGCGCTAGCTCTTTGCGGCGATTTCGCCCTTCATGTGTTCCAGATCGACCAAGATCGGGTACCCGGCGACCGTCATGGCGTTGCCGTGGCCGAGGGTGTGAATGTCGAACACCGCCTGGACCGCGGTCGTGAAGCCCTGCACGTCGAGGGTCTGGTTGACGGCGCGCTTCGCCATCCGCAACGCCCATGTGGGCTGCTTCGCGATCTGCACCGCGAGCTCACGGGTCGCCGACTCGAGCTCGTCGAGTGGCACGACACGGTTCACCATGCCCACGGCGCGCGCTTCCTCGGCCGTGATCGCCCGCCCGGTGAACAGGATCTCCTTCGCCAGCCGGGCACCGAGCTCCCACGTGTGGCCGTGGTACTCGACGCCGCCGATACCCATCGCCGCGACCGGGTCCGAGAACTTTGCGTTGTCAGCCGCGACGATCAGGTCGCAGGGCCAGGCGAGCAGCAGGCCGCCGGCGATGCACACGCCCTGCACAGCGGCGATCGAGGGCTTGGGGTTGTTGCGCCACTTCAACGAGTAGCCGATGTAGCGGCGCGTCTCGTACTCGTAGATCCGCTCGACGGTCCACTTCTGCTCGCCGCCGCTGTCCTCGGTGCCGTCCCCGCCCTTCAGATCGTGACCGGCCGAGAAGTGCTTGCCAGCGCCGCGCAGCACGATCACCTGGACTCCCGGGTCCTCCCCGGCGCGGGTCCACGCCGCATCCAGCGCGTCGAGCAACGCCGGGTTCTGCGCGTTCGCGGCCTCCGGACGGTTCAGGGTGATGGTCGCGACTCGGTCGGCGACGTCATAGAGGACGAGGTCGTCACTCACGGGTTCTCCTAGTGATTAGTACGAACGCGGCAGGCCGAGTACATGCTGGCCGATGATGTTGCGCTGAATCTCGCTGGTGCCGGCATAGATCGTCGTACCTTTCGCGTGCCGGACCATGTGCTCGATGGTTCCTCGTTGTACGGCGGTGTCGTCGCCGCGCGCACGCAGACCGTCTGGGCCCACGAGCGACAGCGTCTCATTCGCTTGTTGCTCGAGCCGCTCAGTGGAGAACAGCTTCGACATCGAGCCGAGGCCATGCGCGTCGAGACCCTCGGACGCCGCCCACGCAGCGCGGCGCTGGAGCAAGGTCGAGACCTCGAACTCGGTGTGCGACTTCCCGATCCGCGCCGCCACGTCACCGTCGCGAAGCCGCCCGCTCTCACGTGCCCAACGCTCGAACGCCTCGACCAGCCGCCACTGCTCGGCATGGAAGCTCGCGCTGTGCTCCGTCAGGAAGGCGGTCGCCATGACGGTCCAGCCGCCGTCGACCTCGCCGATCCGCCACTTGTCGGCGACGAAGACGTCGTTGTAGAAGGTGATGTTCGTCCGCTCGCCGGACATCGTGCGCACCGCCTGGACCTCCACCCCCGGCTGGTCGAGCGGGACGAGGAAGGTCGTCAGCCCGCGGTGTTTCGACACGTCGGGGTTAGTCCGCGCCAGCATGAACACGTAGTCCGCGATGTGCGCGTTCGTCGTAAACATCTTCGAGCCGTTGATGGTCCAGCCGTCGCCGGTGCGCACCGCGCGAGTCGCTGCCGCTGCTGCGTCTGATCCGTTCTCCGGCTCAGTGAAGCCGAGCGCGATCACGATCTCGGCGTTGAGCGCCTTCGGGATGATCTCGCGCTGCTGCTCGTCGGTGCCAAGCTTCTGGATCAGATGGGCGATGCCCATCGTCGTACCGATCGCGTACATCGGCGCGTTACGCCGGTGCATCTCCTCGCCGTACGCGATCAGCTCGAGCGGGTCGCGACCATCGCCACCGTCCTCGACTGACCAGCCCATCGTGAGCCAGCCTCGGTCCCGCACCGCTTTCGCGAATTCGACGTCGTGGTTCACGCCGGTTGCGTGACAGCCCTCGAGGATCTCCTCGGTCAGGTGCTCGTCGAGGAACTCGATCGTCTCCTTGCGGAGCAGCTCTGCCTTCTCGCCCAGCCGGAAGTCCATCAGGCCGCCCCGCGCACATCGGTCACGCGGCGGTAGCTCTCCGCCGGGGACTCCAGTACGGCGCCCCACGTACGCGCGCGCCGGAAGTACATCTGGATCGGGTACTCGAGCATGAAGCCGTAGCCGCCGTGAAAGTGCAGCGCGTGCCACGTCGTGTCGGCCGCGGTCTCGGCCGCGAAGCCGAGAGCCATCGCTGCGAGCTCGGCGAACCGTTCTGGCTCCTCGCCGTGTGCCCAGGCTGCCTCTCGTGCGAGCAGCTGCGCGCCGTCGACTTCACTGGCGCGGTCCGCGAGGCGGTGCGCCACGCCTTGGAACGCCCCGAGCGGTCGGTCGAATGCGGTCCGCTCCTTCACGTAGGCGACACCTATCTCGAGCGCAGCCGCCGCGAGGCCGGACAGCGCCGCTGCGGTCAGCACCCGCCACTCATCGACGGCGGCTTCGAAGGCCGACACCGCTGGCGCTCCGGTCGCGAGAACCGCGCCACCTCCGATGTCATCGACGTCGGCAAGCGGGAGGCAGCCGAGGTTCGCCACCGCCGTCGCCCGTCCCGTGAGCGGCACCAGGAGCAGGCGGTCACCGTCGAGCATGAGCGCGTCGTCGGCGACGGCTCCTGCCGGGACGAGCTCCGCGCGACCGCCGACCGCGGGGCGGACCGCAAGCGTGGTGAGCCGATCCGACGGCTCGCCGCCCACCTGGGCGAGGAGCCGAGCCGCCACCTGCGCCTCGATCATCGGAGCCGGCGCGAGGTACCGGCCGTGCTGCTCGGCGACGAGCGCCAGCTCGATCAGCCCGGCGCCGGAGTCCGGCAACGCCATCTCGACCGCCCCGATCGCGACCAGCTGTTGCCACAAGGCGGCGTCATGGCCGGAAGGCTCCGCCGCGGACACGCGGTCGGTGCTCGCGAGGTCCGCGTACAGCCCAGCGAACGCGTCGATCAGCTGCTGCTGATCCGCGTTCGGCTTGAGATCCACGCGATGTCCCCCTCTTGAACGATGAAGGCGAGAATGACGTTACCAGAACTGGAGACGGCCGTTCTAGGGCCGGACTGAAGGCTCACGCGTTGATCGACCGCCGGTCCGGCTGGCCCTCCCGAAGCTCCAGCACAGTGAACGTCGCGGTCGCGATCGCCGCGAGGACGTCGCGTCCGACGTCGTGGACCTCGACCTGCGTCACGATCTGGCGCTTGCCGCGACGGACCACGGTCGCCTCCGCGCGCGCGGGGCCGACCGTCACCGCCGACAGGAAGTGGAGGTTCAGATCCGCGGTCGCCGCCGTCTGGCCCGCGGGCAGGTCGACCAGCGCCGCGCAGCCCGCGCAGATGTCCACCAACGTGGTCAGCAGACCACCCTGCAGTCCGCCGCGATTGTTTGACACGCGGTCCGAGACCGGCATCTGCATCGCGTAGTCACCCGTAGTGACCGGCACCTCGCTCATGCCCATCAGGGCGAAAACGTGCTCCGAGCTCAGCCCTGAAGACTCAGCGCTTGGCGCGGGCACCGGATCACCGCCTGCTCGAGCACCGCACGCTTGTCCTCCGGCTGCTGCTCCGACGCGATGACAAGGATGTCGTCATCGCCCAGATCGAAGGTGTCGGGGTCGAGGCTCATGCACACACCGTGCGCCTCGCACAGCCCGCGGTCCACGCTGATCTTCACGCTTTGAGCCCTCCCAGGCAGAAGTCCCACAGTCGATCGCTGTCGATCGGCTTGCCATTCGGTTGTGCGCCGAGCGCGTGCATGTGCGCGGCACCGACCAATGTCTGCAACATGATCGTCGCGAGGATGTCCGGGTCGAGGTCGGCCCGAATCGTCTTCTCGGCGATCCCCTTCTCGACCTGTTCGTGGATCAGCACTCGCAACGGCGCGAGCACGCGCGCGTAGTCGGCGGGGCGTGACTCGGCGAGATGGAGGTGGAACACCGACAGCGCCCGGTTGATCCCCGCGCCGCCGGGTCCGGCCGCCTGGCCGTAGATCCGGTCGAGCAGGAGCCGCAGTGAGGTGAGGGCGTCGACCTGTTCGACCTCCTCGCTCCATTCCTCGCTGGTCGTCGTGATGATCTCTTCGAACAGCGCGAGGAGCAGCTCCTCCTTGCCGGAGAAGTGCTGGTAGAAGGAGCGAAGCGAGGTCTTCGAGCGCTCGATCAGCTCTTGCACGGTGAAGTCGGTGCGGCCGGTCTCGGACAGGATCTCCATCGCGGCGTCGATGAACCGGTCCGAGCGCGACATCGCCTTGGCGCGCGCGCCCCGCAGCGAGCGCTCGACGGCCCGGTCACGCCAGGTCGGCACCTCGCCACTCTGGGCGTCAGGGACCGCTTCGGGCTGATTCGTCATGGTGGTAATGACGGTACCGCGTTTTTGAGAACGTGACTTCCACCCTGGAGGCGAGTTGAGGAGCGCGGCGCTCAGCCGCCGCGGGCCTCGACCATCGCGCCACGGCTGACCTTCGTCGCGGCGCTACGTGGGATCGCGTCGATGAACTCGACCGTCTTCGGCACCTTGTACGCCGCGAGCCGGCTCTTCGCGAATGCGATGACGTCCGCGTCGGTGAGGGAGGGGTCGGCTGCCTCGACGACGGCGTGCACCCGCCGCCCCCACTGCTCGTCCTTGAGTCCGATCACCACGACGTCCGTGATGCCGGGGTGATCGATCAGCGCGCTCTCCACCTCGGCCGGGAACACGTTCGCGCCGCCGGTGATGATCATGTCGACCCTGCGGTCCGCGAGATAGAGATAGCCATCGGCGTCGAGCCGCCCTATGTCCCCCGCCGTACCGAAGCCGTCCGGCGTCGTCGGCAGCAATGGCGCGCCGCCGCGGTAGTCGTAGGCACCTGTCGTTGGCCAGCGCATGTAGATGTCTCCAAGCTCGCCGATCGGTACCTCGTTCTGATCCTCGTCGAGGATCTTGATCTCGGTGTCGCGGAAGCCGCGGCCGACACTGCCCTCGTGGGTGAGCCACTCGTCGCCGCGCAACGACGTCAGGCCGAGCTGCTCCGTCATGCCGTAGGCCATGACGACCCGCTCCGGCCCGATCAGCTCGAACCACTTGCGGAGCAAGGTCGGCGGCATCACCGCGGCGCCTTGCAGGATCCAGTCGATGCTCGAGAGGTCCCGGTCCTCGATCCCTGGCACGGCGGCGATCCGCTGCAGCATCGTCGGCGTCGCCGTGAAGTTCGTGATCCGGTGCCGCTCGATGACGTCGACGGCCAGCGCCGCGTCGAACTTCTCGAGCACGATCAACGGGTCCGCGCCGAGCAGGAAGTGCAACGTCATGAACCCGTTGGTGTGGTACATCGGCGCCATCACGAGGATCCGCTGCGGGCGCTGCACCGGCCGCCAGTTCGTCATGAACGGATCCGACAGCGCGGGCTGCCACAACCCCGGCCGCGTGTTGATGATCACCTTCGGGGTGCCGGTCGCGCCGCTCGAGCAGATCCCCATGACCTGCGGCGACACCCGCGACGGCACCGCCTCGGCCGAGCGAGCCGCTGCGTCCGCGCCCAGCGCGGCGAGCGAGTGGGAGTCCACCACCACAGCCGCGTCCACGACCTCGAGCACACGTTGCCGCTCCCAGTCCGGGAGGTCCCACCGCACCGGGATCGGTACGGCGCCGAGCTTCCACGCGCCGAGTGCGGCGAGCACCAGCTCGACGGAGTTCTGGATCGCGATCCCCACTCGGTCGCCCAGCCCGGCGCCGTTCGCCTCCAACGTCCGGCACCACTGGTTGCCGCCGGCCGCCAGCTCGCTCCACGTGAGGGATTGGTCGGTGCCGTCCTTCGCCACCACGACGAGTCCGATCCCGGTGGGATCGGCAGCGGCGACACGGTCGAGCTGATCGCCGAACGGAACCTCTTCGACCGGCGCGCTCACAACGACCCCTGCTTCGCCGCGGCCGCAGGTGGCAACAGTGGAGGCGGGGCGAGCGGACCTTCTGGGTTGGCGTGCATCGAGATCTCCGGGATGACGACCCGCGGGTGCAGGCCGTCCAGGAACATGACGGCAGCCACGACGTCCTCCGGCTGCAGCGCGACCATCTCGAAGGTGACTTCTTCCAGCATGTCGGTCTCGACCGGGGCCGGGATGACGACGTTGACGTTGATCCCGTCCCGCGAGACCTCCCGTGCCATCGCCAGCGCGAACGCGTTGACGCCCGCTTTGGATGCGGAGTACGCGGTCCGAGCCTTCATCGGTTCCTTGCCCGCCGACGACGAGATCAGGATGATCCGGCCACCCACCGGCATCTTCGGGATGACGGCATGACAGGTGACGAAGACGGACCGCAGGTTCGCCCGCAACACCTCGTCGACATCCTCGATCGACTGCCGGCGGACGAACGAGCCCTTGAGCACGCCCGCAGAGTGAACGAGCAGATGCACCTCGTCGCACGCGTCCATCACCGCGGCCATCTGTGCCGGCTCTGCCGCGTCCGCCACGACGTACCTGGCACCGATCCGCTCGGCCTCTCGTCGCAGCCGCTCCTCACCGCGGGCGGTGAGCACCACGTCGTACCCGCGACCGACCAGCGCCTCGGCACAGGCCAAGCCGATGCCCGCGCTACCGCCCGTGACGATCGCTGTCCGCTTGCCTTCACTCACGTGTCAGATCCTCCCGAAGCGGCCAGGAGGTCCACCAACCCGGTCCGCACAACCTTGCCCATCGCATTGCGGGGCAGCGCGTCGACGATCGCGAAGCGCTCCGGCACCTTGTAGGCGGCGAGTGCCGTCGCGCACGCCTCGCGGAGTGTTGCGACGTCGACCCGCACACCGCCGGACGGCTCCACGACGGCGCCGACCCGCTCACCGAGGCGGGCATCCGGCACGCCGAACACCGCGGCTCCCGCGATGCCGTCGACGCCGAGCAGAACCCGCTCGACCTCGGCGGGATAGACGTTCGCGCCACCCCGCACGATCAGCAGCTTCAGCCGGTCCCGTACCGATAGCCACCCTGACTCGACGGTGCCGACGTCTCCGGTGGCGAGCACCGCGTCTCGATTCGGTGCAACGCCGTGCCCGTCCCACGTGCCGAGATACGGCCGCCACCGCCCTGCCCAGTCACCATCGGCGCGTGCCGACACCGTGATCTCACCCTCGCCGTCACCGGTGCTCACCTCGAGGTGTGGCAGGACCTGGCCGCTGGCTCCCTCACGCCGTTCGGTACCCACCGGGTCGATCGACACGACGGTCGGTGCTTCGGTGAGCCCGTACGTCGTACGGATCGACAAGCCGTAGCAGTCCTCGAACGCGGTGCGGAGCGACTCGGGGCAGTCCCCGCCGCCGCTCCACACCTCGCGCAACGACCGGAGCCGAGCCGGATCGACCCGCTTGGTCGTGACGAGGTCGTGGAGCTGGGCGGGCACGCCGTTCCACACCGTCACCCGGCCGCGTTCGATCCACTCGGCGATGCCGTCCGCGTCGCGCCGGTCCATGACGACGCAGCATCCTTGCGCCTGCGCGGTGAGCAACGTCGTCAGGACCATCAGGTTGAGAATGGTCAGCGGCAGGCAGTCGCCTTTGCGAAGGTCCGGACCCCAGCCGCGACTCGCGACGAGCACCTCGCCTGGCAGCAGCAGGTTGTGCTGGGAGTGGACGATGCCTTTCGGTACGCCGGTGGTGCCGCTCGTGTAGGCGATGCCGGCCGGCGCATGGACGTCGATCTCCACGGCAGGTGCTTCGGGTGCGTCTGCCATCGCATCCAGCAGCGGATTGTCTTCCGCCGTCAGGTAGACCGCGGGCTTGCTGTCGTCCAGGAGGTGCGCGCGCTCGGGTGGCGCCAGCGCCTCGCCGATACCGACCCAGATCGCGCCGATCCGCATCGCACCGTGGAACGCCACGACGACGTCCTGGTCATTGGGCAGTGAGGCCGCCACCCGGTCACCGGGTCGTACACCGAGGGACCACAGGCCGGCCGCCGCTCGGTCAGCCTGCGCGTCGAGCTGGGCATACGTGAGGGATCCCGATCGGGAGAGGACCGCTTCCGCGTCCGGCCGATCGCGAAGCGCCGCGTCGAGCACTCCCGCGACTCCGGCTCTCACGAGAACAGGGTCTCGAACTCGTGCGCCTCGACCGTGGGCACCAGCCGTAACGCCAGGCTCTCCGCCGACACCGGCAACCGCAGCAAGGGCTGCAGGTGTCGGTCGAGCACCGACACGTCGTGCTCGTCGCAGAACCCGATCGCGCCAAGCATCTGATGACAGGTCCGGAGGACGGCGACGGCGGTGTCGACGGCATGGAGGCGAAGCGCGCAGGCGTCAGCCGAATGATGCGCAGCTGACGCGGTCACGAGCCGCCAGGTCGTGAACTTCGCGAGCTCCTCGAGGCCGCGCACGGCGACCGAGGCGTCCGCGATCGCGAAGCGCACCGCCTGGAACTCCGCGAGCGCTTGTCCGAACTGCTTGCGTGCGCCGACGTGCTCGACAACCTGGTCCAGCGCTGCCTCGAGCGACCCGAGGACTCGCCAGGACCCCAGCACAAGGTGGCGCGCGACGTCATCCGCAGCAACCGGCGGGCGCGCCGGACCGAGCGAAGCGGGCATCAGGAACGGCCCGAGCTTGGCTCTCGATCGCGGCTCGCCGAACTCGAGCGAGTGGGCCTCCCCGTCGAGGTCCGCACCGACCCACTCGCCGCCGAGGTCACCGTGGTCCACCCGTGGCGCAGCCGGATTGATCAGGGCGAGTCGCGCCCCGTCGACCGATAGCAGCTCGTCGACCACCGGCCAGGCGAGCGCAACAGCCCCCGCGATCCGGCACAGCTGGGCGCCGGCGAGGAGCTCGTCGAGGTCGCCACGTACGTCGAGCTCGAAGGCCCCGATCGACGCGAGGGCGCGGGACACCGGCTCACGCAGGTCGCGGTCCACCTCCGTCCGCAACGCGAGGTCGACACCGCCGAGCCGGGTGAGCGAGTGACGCGCCGAGTCCGCGAACGCCACCACATCCGGCGGAAGGTCGGTGTTCATCGGGAGCTCCCGAGCACCGATCGCGCGACCAGGATCCGCTGCACCTCGATGGTCCCTGACGACACCGTCGCGGCCTGCGCGTAGCGCCAATGGTCGTCGATGGCGCCATGGATCGGCGCATCCGGCCCGGCGTCGAGTGACGCCGCTCCGGCCGCTTCCAGCAGCAGCTCTGCGACGGTCTGGTCGCAGGTGGTGGTGACGATTCGCGCGGCCGCCGCGGCAGCCGGATCGATCCCTTCGTTCTGCTGCGCGATCGCCTTGTATGCCAGCAGCCGCGCGACCCGTAGGGAGATCAGCGCGCGGACCCATCGGGACTTCAACGCCGGCGCCAGCGCGTCCCACAGCCCGTCGGCGACCAGCGCATCCTGCAACCGCGAGAGCAGCGATTCGCACCGCGCGTAGCGCGCGATCCCGACTCGCTCGTAGGCGAGCGCGTCGCGCATCACCTTCCAGCCGGCGCCGACCTTGCCGAGCACGTCGGCTTCCGTCACCCGCACGCTGTCGAGGAACACCTCGTTGAGGTGATGCGGCCCGAGCATCGATGCGATCGGCCGCACCTCGATGCCCTCCCGGTCCATCGGCACGATGAACAGCGTCAGCCGCTCGTTGCTCTTCGCCGCCGGGTCGGTGCACGCGGCGAGCACACACCACTGGGCCATGAGCGCGTAAGACGTCCACACCTTCTGCCCGGAGATCAGCCACCCGTCGTCGTCCAGCACCGCACGGGTCCGCAACGACGCGAGATCGGTGCCGGCCTCCGGCTCGCTGAACCCCTGGCACCAGATCACCTCTCCGGCGGAGATCGCTGGCAGGTGCTTCGCGCGCTGCTCGTCGGTGCCGTGGCGCATCAGGGCCGGGCCGACCCAGTTGACGCCCATGTACTGCGCGCCACGTGGCTCGTGATGCGCCCACATCTCCTCGCGGACAACGGTCTGCTCCCAGACCGACCCGCCACCGCCGCCGTACTCGGTCGGCCACGCAAGACACAGCAGTCCTTCGTCGGCCAGCGTCTTGCAGAACGCCTGGGTCAACGCAAGATCGTCGGGGTTGGCGCTGAACGCGCCGAGGAAACCCGGGGGGATCTCTTGGGCGATCAGCTCACGCAGGCGCACTCGAAGCGCCTGTGCCGCGTCGCCGAGCTCGTAGTCCACGTCAGACCCTCGGCAGGCCGAGCACACGCTCGCCGATGATGTTGCGCTGCACGTCCGACGTACCGCCGTAGATCGTTGCCGCGAGCGCGTCGTGCCGTTCGAAGCTCAGCCCTGGGTCGACGATCGCCTCGGCCCCGGCCGCCGTCGCCGCGAGCTCCCAGGTGTGCTGAAGCGCCTCGGAGCCGAGCAGCTTGAGGATCGTCGCCTGCGGCGCCGCTCGGTTCGCGAGCGTGTCCTCGAGACCGCGAAATCCGGTGGCGCGAAGCGCGGCGGCATCGGCGAGCCGGCGGCCCAAGGCCGCCAGGAGACCGTCGTCGAGATCAGCGCTGTGGCGCGCGACCGCCTGCAGGCCGCGTTCGATCTCGACCCAGTTCATGATCCAGATCATGTCCCGCTCGTGTTCCAGGGAGCTCATCGCGACCGACCAGCCCTGGCCTTCCTGGCCCAGCAGTGAGGACACCGGGATCTCGACCTCGTCGAGAAAGACCTCGCAGAACGTCTCGTCGGAGATCGTCGCCATGCGGATCGGTCGCACGGTGACGCCAGGGCTCTCCATGTCGAGGATCAGGCACGAGATGCCCTTGTGCTTGGGGACGGACGGGTCGGTGCGGCAGTACAACGTTGCCCATTTCGACTCGTGTGCCTGTGTGGTCCAGATCTTCTGGCCGGTGACGACATAGGTGTCACCGTTGCGCTCCGCTCTGGTGCGCAAGCTCCCGAAGTCCGATCCGGCGCCGGGCTCGGACATCCCGAGCGCCCACCACTCGTGGCCGCGCAGCAGCGGGACCAGCAGTCGATCGACCTGCTCGGGGGTGCCGAAGTGACGGAGCCCCGGTGCCACCACTCCAGGCCCCTGGATGTTGGGGAGCTTCGGCGCAGACCGTACGGCGGATTCGAGCCGCACCGCCATGGTCTCGGCCGGACCCAGCTCGCGGCCACCGTGCTCCCTGGTCCAGGCCGGCTGCAGCCAGCCCGCCTCGTACGCCGCTTCTTGGAATGCGCGGCGCAGTCCGATGTCCCAGCGGTACTCGGCGTACTTCGCCGTGTAGTAGTCAGCCGGCAGGAACGCCTCGAGCCACTCCGCAAACTCGGCGGCGCACTCAGCCGGCGTCATGCTGTGGCCGCCGCGAGGTAGTCCTGGGCAGCCGCGCGATACAACGCCTCGGTCTCGCCGAGCAGGGCCGCGCTCTGCCAGGCCCGCCGCACCAGGAGATGCGCGTCGTGCTCCCAGGTCTGGGCGATTGCGCCGTGTACCGAGACGCACGCCCTAGCCGCCGCCAGCGCCGCGTCGTTGGCCGCTGCCTTGGCCAGGTAGGCAGCGCGAATCACGGATCCCTCGCCGCTGCTCGCGGCGGCGGCGGCAGCGTAGGTCAGGCTTCGAGCTCGCTCCACCGCGACGAACACGTCTGCCAGGCGGTGCTTGATCGCCTGGAACCCGCCGATCGGCTGACCAAACTGCTCGCGTGTCTTCGCATATCCCACCGACATCGACAACGCGGCATCGGCTACCCCGACCAGCTCCGCTGCCGCAGCGATCACCGGGACTGCCAGCACGTCCGCCGCGTCGACCGGCACCACGATTTCCGGCGCGACAGAGACGTTGCTCGAGCCGACCGGTTGCGACGGGTCGACGGACTCGTGGGCGGTCAGATCCTGGTCCGACAGTCGGAAGCTCACCAGCTGGGTGCCGCCGATGCTGTCCTCCGCCAGGGCAACGGCGATGTCGACGCGTGTCACGTCACGGATCTGGTGCACTCGACCGGAGAGCCGACCGTTGTCGTAGGACAGGCACGCGCCAGGCAGCCGTGACCCCGACCGGTGGGCAAGCAACGTCGCCGTCGTGCCCGCGGCGATTGCGTCGAGCAGATCGGCCGCCTCGGTCCTGACGGTGCGGAGGGCTCCTGCGGCAAGTCCGACGGTGCTGAGGAATGGCGCACTCACCGTTGCCGCGCCCGCGGCC
>JAFAZI010000206.1 GCA_019239875.1 Frankiaceae bacterium | reverse complement strand
CATCGTGCTGGTGCTCGCCTTCTTGCGCCTCGGCCTGTGGCAGTGGCATCGGGCGCAGTCGCCGAGCGGTGGCCTGCAGAACTACGCGTACGCGTTCCAGTGGCCTTTGTTCGCGGTGTTCGGACTCGTCCTATGGTGGAAGACCCTGAAGATCGAGGTCGACGGCGAGGCGGACGAGACCGGTACGGCGCCTCGCCCGCTGTCTCGGCTCGGCGCACCCGTGCTGCCGGAGCCGGACATCGAGCATCGGGACGGCGTCCGCATCGGGATCACCACTCCGGTCACCGTCGATGAGGACGACGACGAGGTCAACTCTTACAACGCCTACCTGGCGAAGCTGAATGCCCGGACCGCCACCGCGGCGACCGGCCGAGACCGGAGACCCTGAGTGCCGTCATCTCCCCTCGACGCAAAACGCGTCGAAGCCGCCCTGCTGCGCTATCGGATCGCCGCGTTCGTCGTCGGCATCTCGATCCTGGTCCTGGTCTGCGTCGGCATTCCGCTCGACAAAGCCGGCGGGCACCCGGGCATCGACCAGACTCTTGGCTTCGTGCATGGGGCGTTCTTCTATCCGATCTACATCCTGCTCACGCTGGATCTCGCGCGCCGTACCCGGATGCACCCCGTGCAGCTCGCTCTGGCGGTCGTGTTCGGCACCGTGCCGATCGTCTCGTTCTACGCCGAACACCGCACAACGCAATTCGTCCGCGAGCGCCTTGCGGCGCCCGCGGACGGATCGACGATCTGACGAGGCTCTAGGCAGCCGGCGGGGCCGGCGGCGGCGGGGCGGCGTTCCCGCCCTCCCAAGGCAGCGACTCGCCAGAAGCGCGCATCAGCTTGAAGCCGAAGCCGATCTGCACCAGGTTGAGGATGAGCAGGATGTACCCGCCCCAGTAGAGGCTGTAGCCGTAGTGGTGTCCCAGCACGTCGCCACCTGGCAGGGTCACCCAACGGATGATGAAGAAGACGAAGGCGAGCACGGAGAGACCGAGCGCGAGCACCCGCACGCCGATCGGCAGATTTGGCATCGAGCTCGGCGACATCGCCGCCACTGCACCGACGACCGTCGCGGCCAGAAGCAGAAGCGCCGCAAACGATCCGATCCCGTGCCATGCGGATGCCGTGTCACTGCCGAATCCTGCGATTTTGATATGGGCGAAGGCGATGAAGGTGAAGATGAACCCAAGCGCGCCAGCGCCGATGAAGACCTGGTCGTCGCGGCCGAGGCCTCCGAAGTTGGGCATTGAGCCGGTATTGGACATTGCTTTCCCCCAGTTGGGTTGGTGTCGCAGGAATCCTGCCGTCCGCGCAGGCAGAACACAAGCACCGGAGTCACGTACGCGACACGGCCGATCCGCTGCGGTCCGTGTGTGGACCTAGCCGGGGTCGTGCGCACCCGCGACCAGGCCGGCAACGATCGCTGCCAGCGCGAGTGCCGTGAAGACGTATCCGAGGATCAGGCCGGCCCAGGCGAGGCCATCACCGCTCTGGCCGGTACGCCGGATCTGGTTGAGGGCGACGTGTCCGACCACGATGGCGGCCGGGGCGAACACGAAGGCGAGAACCAGCGCCACGATTGCCAACCCGCTGGTCGTGGCCGGTGGTGGGACGAAGCCGTACGGCGGCGGCTCAGGCGGGACCGGCTGGGGTCGCGGAGGTGGCGTCCGAGGTTGCGCGACGACGGCGACGATTGACGCGACCACCGCGATGCTCATCGCCGCGACCAGCACCCATGCGCCCCACCGAAAGCCGATGTCGACGCCGCCGATCGACGGGTCATCGCCGGCGTCGGTGGTCAAGGTCGCGATCCGTCCCACCTCGACCGCGAGCGCAGCGGCGGCCAGGACAGCGGTGACCAGCGTGATGCCTACCGTGACGCCCGGCTCTGAACGAGCCAGGCCGAAGGCGGTAGCCGACAGCGGGATCACGACGAGGGCCATCAACACCGCCACCGACGAGTACCCGTGCCAGGCGTTGAAGGTCTCACTGAAGTCGTAGCCGGTGATACTCACGCCATACCAGGGCAGCAACGATGCCGCGACCGCCGCCATGGAAGCGAGTGCGGTGGCGGCGAGCGCAGCGCGCTTCAACCCGCCGGCACCGACCCGCCCCGGTGCCGACGCCTCGCTCACAGCTCGCCCATTGCCTGTTCGCGAAGACCTTTCTTCTGGCGCTCGAGGACGATCAGCTCCCCGAACCGGCGGTTGTAGTCCTCGGCTTGGTCGACGGGGTTGAGGCGCTGGAGCTTCGACTTGAGCTCCTCGATCCGGCGAGTCAGCGCCATCTCCTCGAGCCGGACCAGCAACGCCTTCGCGTACCGCGGGTCATCGTCCTCGACCGACTGCATCTGCTCGACGGCGAGCTCGGTGACGAGGTCACGGACGGCGTCGGTCTCGGCACCCTCCTGCACGGCGGCGACCCACTCGGCGCCGCCGGTTGCCCGCGCCGCTCCGCCGGCTTTCATCACCGCCGCGCGCACCGCGATGTAGGCCGGTGAGGTGAAGCACTCTTCGCCGAGAGCGTCGAACACCGGTCCGGCGAGGGCCGGACGCTGGATGACGAGCTTCGCCACCTCGCGCTCGACGATCAGCCGGGGGTCGCGCGGGTCGGGCCGGGGGGCAGGCCTTGCGCGGGTCGGCCGGTCCGGCGCCGAGGCGGCACCGGAGCCGTGGCGAACCCGGGCGAGCACTGGCTCCACCTCCATGCCGAGCCAGCCGGCGAGCCGGCGCGCGTACTCATCGCGCAGCGAGGTGTCCTTGAGCTGCGACACGACCGGGGCGGTTGCGGCGAGAGCCTGCACCCGCCCCTCCGGGATCGACAGGTCATAGCGGTCCAAGGACGCGCGGATCGCGAACTCGGCCAGCGGGATGTGGCTCGCGATCAGATCCCGCACGGCGAGGTCGCCGCGCTGCTGACGCAGCTCGCACGGGTCGAGACCGTCTGGCTGCACGGCGACGAAGGTCTGCGTGACGAACTTCTGCTCGCCGGCGAATGCTTTCAACGCAGCGTTGCGACCGGCCTCGTCACCGTCGAAGGTGAAGATCACCCGCCCCCGCAGCTCGTCCTGGTCCATCAGCATCCGGCGCAGGATCCCGATGTGCTCTTCGCCGAACGCCGTCCCGCACGTTGCAACGGCGGTGGTCTCCCCCGCAAGATGGCAGGCCATCACGTCGGTGTAGCCCTCGACGACGATCGCCTTGAGCGTCTTCGCCATGTCGTGCTTCGCGAGGTCGACGCCGTACAGCACCTGACTCTTCTTGTAGAGCGGCGTCTCCGGTGTGTTGAGGTACTTGGGACCCTGGTCGTCCTCGCGCAGCTTGCGCGCACCGAAGCCGATCACGTCACCCTTGCGGTCCCGGATCGGCCAGATCAGGCGGCCGCGGAACCGGTCGATCGGTCCCCGCTGGCCCTGGCTCGCAATGCCGCTCGCCAGCAGCTCGGCATCGGTGAAGCCCTTGCCGCGCAGGTGCTTGATGGTGATGTCCCAGCCGTTCGGCGCGTAGCCGACACCAAAGGTCGCCCATGCAGCCTCGTCGAAGCCGCGCTCGGTCAAGAAGCGGCGCCCGATCTCACCTTCGGGGCTTCTCAGCTGCTCCCCGAAGTAGGCCGCCGCGGCGATGTGAGCGTCAAGCAGCCGCTGGCGCTGGCCGGCCTGTCGATCCGGCGCCGAGCCGCCCTGCTCGCGGCGGATCTCGATGCCGACCCTGCGGGCCAGCACCTCGACCGCGTCGGAGAAGTCAAGGTGATCGACCTCGCGGACGAAGGTGATCGCGTCGCCGGAGGCACCGCAGCCGAAGCACTTGTAGAAGCCCAGCGAGGGGTTGACCGTGAACGACGGCGTTTTCTCGTCGTGGAACGGGCACAGCCCTTTGAGCCGGCCGCCGCCCGCGCTGCGCAGCGCCACGTGGTCACCGATCACCTGCTCGATCGGGACCCGCTCGCGGACGGCGGCGATGTCCTCGTCCCGGATCCGACCGGCCACGGCGACCTCCCTTCGCAGGCTCTGCAACGACAACGACGAGCGGGGGAAGTCGCCTGCGCACACTGTACGGCGCGCTACCGACTCACAACCGGCGGATGATGACGTAGTGCGGCAGGTCGGCCGGGCCGTAGGTGAACTCCTCACCGACGCTGGTCCAGCCCAGGCGCTCGTAGAACGCCAGGGCGGTGGTGCGGCCGTTGGCCCACATCAGTGGCGCACCCGCCTCCTGGGGCACAGCCGTCGCAGCTTCGAGCACGAGACGCCCGACCCCTTTCCCTCGGTACGACGCCTCGACCGCCATGCCACGCAACCGCCAAGCGTTCGGCTCACCGTCGTATGCCTCTGGGAAGACCGTCGCGCAGCCGATCGCTCGGGTGTCCTCGAAGGCGCCGATGTGAACCGTCGCCGGATCGCGGTCGTAGGCGGAGGGCTCGCGTGGTGCCGACGGGCGCAGGACCGACAACCGAAGCTCTCGGATCTCGTCCGCACTCGCCCGACGCACCTCAATCGCCACGGCAGTGCCTCGCGTGCCAGGCGACCGCGGACGTGTCGGTGAGCGACGCCACCTGATCGACCACCACACGCAGCTTCGCCGCATCGTCCGCCGCGGCGGTGTAGGAGTCGCGAAGCCACGGTTCGAGGGACATCGGCGCCGTCGCGGCGAGGGCGTCGGCCAGCTCGATCAGCTGCTCCCGTTGCACCTGCTGGGCGCGCATCGTCACCTCCCGGCTCATGACGTAGCGATCCGCCACCGCTTTGAGCACGGCGCATTCGGCCCGGATCTCTCGAGGGATGACGAGCTGGCCGTCGTACCGGCGAATCGGTCGGTCCCCCACGACCTCCCGGGTCGCGCGCGTCGCTGCGCCGCACAGTCGAGCAATCAGCTCGCTGGTCATGCGCTTGAGCGCCACCATCGAATGCAGCGATCCGTCGAAGGCGGCGAGCCAGAACTCCTGCGCGGCAAGTCGGTCCAGCGCAGCAAAGAGCTCCTCCGCCTCGGCCGCGAGATACGAGCGTTGGGTCAACGCGACCAGCTCGGCACGCTCGCCGTCGTCGGAGAGTCGAGCCACGGGAACGTGCCCCGCCTGCACGCCGTCCTCGAGGTCGTGCACCGAGTACGCCACGTCGTCCGCCCAGTCCATGATCTGCGCCTCGACACACCGTTCTCCGGTGGGCGCTCCTTCACGCAGCCATTCGAAGACGGGGCGGTCGTCGTCGTACACCCCGAACTTCGGCGTGTCGGAACGTCGCGGCCACGGGTACTTCGTCGCTGCATCCAAGGTTGCGCGAGTGAGGTTCAGCCCAGCGCTCTTGCCGTCGGGATGCGCGACCTTTGCCTCGAGCCTGGACAGGACGCGCAGGCTCTGCGCGTTGCCCTCGAATCCGCCGACGTCCGCGGCGAACGCGGCGAGCGCCGCCTCACCGTTGTGCCCGAAGGGTGGGTGGCCCAGATCGTGCGCGAGGCAGGCGGCGTCGACGAGGTCGGGGTCGGCGCCGAGCGACACGGCGAGCTCGCGTCCGATCTGCGCGCACTCGAGGGAGTGCGTCAACCGGGTTCGCGGGAAGTCGCTCTCGCCGACGCCGACCACCTGGGTTCGAGCGGCCAGGCGGCGCAACGCCGCTGAATGCAGAACGCGGGCGCGATCGCGCACGAAGGCATCGCGCTCGACACCCTCGACCTTTGACGCCTCGTCAACGATGCGGGCACGGGTGGCCTCGTCGTAGGGCGAGGCATCGCGATCGCTCATATCGCGCCTGCCGAGTGCTCGTTGTCGTTGTGGAACAGCCGGTAGTAGATGTAGGCCTCTGTCTCACGGGCGATGTAGCGGACCTCGGTACCGGTGCCGTCGACGGCAGGTCCGGTTCGCTCCGGTGAGGTGTATGCCTTGATCCCGAGATCGCGTGCCATGGTGCGGGAGCGCAGGCAGTGCCAAGGGTCGGTGACCAGCACCGCCGAGTGCCAGCCCTGCTGCGTGAACTCGCCGTCGACCGCCTGCAGGCTGGTCAACGTGTCGCTCCCGGTCTGCAACGCCACGATCGCGTGGCCCGGCACCCCGTGCTTACGCAGATACCGCCGACCGGACTGCGCCTCCGTGTAGTTGTCACCAGGCAGCTTGCCGCCAACGGTCACGATGGCAGGTGCGACGTGCTGGTTGTAGAGGTAGACCGCGTGGTCGAGTCGCGCGGCGAACACCGGGGACGGCACGCCGTTGTACTGGCTGGCGCCGAGTACGACGATCGCGTCCGACCGCGGGTGCTGGTCCTCGTGGGCGCCGACCCACCAGATGTGGATCCAGACGTAGCCGACCAGCATGACGACGATCAGGATGATGGCGAGCACGATCCGTCGCGCCCAGCGGAACCAGGCGAACGGCGTCACGAGAACCGGTCCGCGAAACCCACCACGTCAGCGACTGTCGCTGCCTTCGGTCTCGAGCGACGCGCGACCGGCCTCGAGGCGAGCGACCGGCACCCGGAACGGCGAGCAGGAGACGTAGTCCAGACCCGCGTGGTGGAAGAAGTGGACCGACTCGGGATCGCCGCCGTGCTCGCCACAGACGCCGACTTTGAGGTTGGGCCGAGTCGCGCGGCCCTCGTCCGTCGCGAGCTTGACGAGCCGTCCGATGCCCTCTCCGTCCAGGGTCTCGAACGGGCTGACGCCGAAGATTCCGAGATCGATGTACCGGGAGAAGAATGCTCCCTCGACGTCGTCGCGACTGAACGCCCAGCCCATCTGAGTCAGGTCGTTCGTGCCGAAGGAGAAGAAGTCGGCGGCTTCGGCGATCTGGCCCGCCGTCAGTGCGGCCCGCGGCACCTCGATCATCGTCCCGATCAACGTGTCCACCGTCACGCCGGTCTCGGCAGCAACGTCGGCGACGATTCGCTCGGCCTCCTCGCGCACGACTTCGAGCTCCTGGACGGCGCCGACCAGCGGCACCATGATCTCAGGTCGCGGGTCCTTGCCGGCCTGTTTCAGCTCCGCCGCGGCCTCGGCGATCGCGCGCACCTGTAGCGCGAACAGGCCGGGGATGACGAGACCGAGCCGCACTCCGCGCAAGCCGAGCATCGGGTTCTGCTCGTGGAGCCGGCGGACGGCCTCGAGCAGCTTCCTATCGACCTCGGATGGCGTCTCACCCTTTGCCTCGGCGACCGCGAGCCGCACCGAGAGCTCCGTCATGTCCGGCAGGAACTCGTGCAACGGCGGGTCGATCAGCCGGACCGTGACCGGCAGGCCGTCCATCGCCTCGAAGATGCCGACGAAGTCACCGCGCTGGAGCGGTAGCAACGCTTCGAGCGCCGCCTGTTGCTCGGCCTCACCCTCGGCGAGGATCAGCCGCTCGACGTGCTTGCGCCGCTCGCCGAGGAACATGTGCTCCGTCCGGCACAGGCCGATCCCCTGAGCACCGAACCGACGTGCCCGCGCGGCGTCCTCATCCGTGTCGGCGTTGGTGCGGACACCGAGACGCCGCTTCTCGTCCGCGTGCCGGATGATCTTGTCGACCGCAGCGACAAGCGGGTCGCTCGAGCCATCGATGGTGCCCTCGAAGTACTGCACGACGGGGCTGGGTACGACGGGGACCTCACCGAGGTAGACGGTGCCGGCGGTGCCGTCGATCGAGATGACGTCACCCTCGCCGAACGTCGTACCGTCCTTGGTCGTTCCGGTCTTGGCTCGAAGGTCGATCTCCAGGTCGTCGGCGCCGGACACGCAGGTCTTGCCCATACCGCGCGCGACGACCGCCGCGTGCGAGGTCTTGCCACCCCGGCTGGTGAGGATGCCTTCGGCCGCGATCATCCCGGGCAGATCATCGGGGTTGGTCTCGCGGCGGACCAGGATGACCGCCTCGCCACGCGCCGCCCACTCCCCCGCGGTGGCGCTGTCGAACACCACCTTGCCGACCGCAGCGCCGGGCGAGGCGTTCACACCCTTGGTGATCTGCTGCTTCGGCGCGTCCTCGTCGAATCGGGGGAACATGAGCTGAGCGAGCTGCGCGCCATTGACCCGCTGGAGCGCTTCGTCCATGTCGATCAGACCTTCGTCGACCAGCTGCATCGCGATGATGAACGCGGCACCCGCGGTGCGCTTGCCGACCCGGGTCTGCAGCATCCAGAGCTTGTTGCGCTCGACGGTGAACTCGATGTCGCACAGGTCCAGGTAGTGGTTCTCGAGCGTCCTCATGATCGACATCAGCTCGTCGTACGCAGGCTTGTCGATCTGCTCGAGGTCGGCGAGTCCGACGGTGTTGCGGATGCCCGCGACAACGTCCTCGCCCTGGGCGTTCTGGAGGTAGTCGCCGTACAGACCCTTCTCGCCGCTGCCCGGATCACGCGTGAACGCGACGCCAGTGCCGGAGTCCATGCCAATGTTGCCGAACACCATCGACTGGACGTTGACCGCGGTCCCGAGGTCGGACGGGATCCGCTCCTGCCGCCGGTACAGCTTCGCGCGCTCCCCGTTCCACGAGTCGAAGACGGCGTGGACGGCGAGGTCTAGCTGCTCGCGGGGATCGGTCGGAAACGACCGACCGGCGTGCTTCGCGACGATGTCCTTGTACTTCGCGACGATCTCTCGAAGGTCGTTCTCGTCGAGGTCGAGGTCGTTGGTGATGCCCTTCGCGTGCTTCGCGCCGTCGAAGACCTCGTCGAAGTGCTCGCCGTCGACGCCAAGGACGGTTTTGCCGAACATCTGGATCAGGCGGCGGTAGGAGTCCCAGGCGAACCGCTCGCTACCGGCCTGCTTCGCGAGCCCGACGACGGAGTCGTCGTTGAGCCCGATGTTGAGGACGGTGTCCATCATCCCGGGCATCGAGAACTTCGCGCCCGACCGCACGCTGACGAGCAGCGGGTCGTCAGGCTGACCGATTCCCTTGCCCATCGCCTTCTCGAGCGACGCGATGTGCTCCGTCACCTCGGCCGCGAGGTCGGCCGGCTCGCTCCCGGAGTCCAGGTAGACCTGGCACGCCTCGGTGGTGATCGTGAACCCGGGCGGGACCGGCAGCCCGAGATTGGTCATCTCGGCGAGATTCGCGCCCTTGCCCCCGAGCAGGTCCTTGAGGTCACGATTGCCCTCGCTGAAGTCGTACACATACTTGGGCACGATTGCTCCTCGACGATCGTTCCGACCTGCTGGTCTGCCGCGTTACGACCCTACCCACGGGTGGGGAACACTAGAAAAATGGACGCCAAGTACTTCGACGAGTGGTACGCCGGAATCGGCGCGTCAGCGGCGGACGAACGATTCTTCACCGAAGCACTCGGGGTGCCGGTCGAGGTCGGGCCGCAGAATCTCGTGCCGCTGGCCGGGTTGCGACAGATCGCAGCGGCGTTGGCCGCGGAGCCGGGTGGCCTGCTCGTCGACATCGCATGCGGTCGAGGCGGCCCCGGCATGTGGCTGGCTCGCGAGCTCGATCTGGAACTCCTCGGCGTCGACTTCTCGGCAGAGGCGGTCCGGCAGGCCACCAAGCGGCGCAGCCGCTTCGGCCTCACCGAACGAGCGACGTTTGCGGTGGGCACGTTCGACTCGACCGGCCTCGCGGCGGGCGCTGCCGACGCGGTGGTGTGTATCGATGCGTTTCAGTTCTCCTCCGACCGGGTCAAGGCGGCGGAAGAGATGCGGCGCTTGTTGCGTCCCGGCGGCCGGGTGGTGCTGACCGGATGGGAGCCAAAGCAGCCCGGCGACGATGAGCTACCTGAGCGAATGCGCGATCTGGACTTCGGCGCCGCGCTCGATGCTGCCGGCTTCACCGACGTCGTCCGAACCCTCAAACCCGAGTGGGACGAGGTCGAGCACGCGTTGTGGACCCAGGCGGCCGCGCTCGACCCGGGCGACGATCCTGCGTTGGTGTCGACCAAGGAGGAGGCCGAACAAGCGCTGCCACTGTTCGATCGGCGTCACCGTGTGATGGCGACCGCCGTCGCACCATGACGGTTCAGTCGCCCTTTCCCCGAGCCGCCCGGAAGGCCGCGACCGCCTGCTTGTGGTCGACGATCGGCTCCGGGTAGGCATCGGTGCCGAACTCCTCGACGTACTTCTTCACGTACTGCAGGTCCGGGTCGTAGCGCTCCTGCTGGAGCGTCGGGTTGAACATCCGGTTCGGCCGGCTGTCGGTGCCCGTGCCCGCCACCCACTGCCAGTTGAGACTGTTGTTGGCGATGTCGCCGTCGAGCAGCAGGTCGAAGAAGTGGGCGGCGCCAAGGCGCCAGTCAATGTACAGGTGCTTGGTGAGGAAGCTCGCGGTGACCAGTCGCGCGCGATTGTGCATCCATCCCTCTTGCCGGAGCTGACGCATCCCGGCGTCGACGAGCGGATAACCCGTGCGGCCGTCCTTCCATGCCTGGTAGGACTCATCGTCGTCGTTCCAGTGGTCGTGCTTGGTCCGCCAGTCCTGCTCGGCGACCGCTGGGTTGTCGGCGAGCACCTGGTGGTAGAAGTCACGCCAACACAGCTGCCGGACGAACGCGTCGACGCCGGCCTTGCGCCGATCGGCGCGCGCGACGAGCTCCACCGGGCTGATGCAGCCGAAGTGGAGGTACGGCGAGAGGCGGCTCGTGTTGTCCCGCGCGACGGCGTCGTGATCGTCGTCGTAGTCAGCGACGTTGCTCTCGAGCCATCGCTTCGCGCGCCTGCGTGCCTCGGTCTCGCCGCCGCGGACCAGGTCGGGACTGGTCGGTCCGGCGCAGATCATGCGACGGGTCGGAAGGTCGCCGGCGGCGATGTCGGGGACCTTGATCCGCGTCGGCGCGGCTGCGACGCGGCGCAGCGGGTGCTCGAGCCACTTGCGGTGATAGGGCGAGAACACGCTGAACGCTTCGCCTGATCCAGTCCGGATCGCACCGGGTGGAGCGAGCACGTGGCCATGGTGGGTTCGCAGCTCGACGTCGCCGAGCGCCTCGCGAAGTCGGTGCTCACGGGCAACGGCGTACCGGCTGTAGTCGGCACTGATGTGCACCGAGGTGGCCCTCACCTGTCGGGCGACCCTCGCGACCTCCGCGGCAACATCGCCCGCGCGGTTGACCAGGTGGCCGCCGCGGTGCTTCAGCGCACGGTCGAGGTCGGCAAGGGACTCCGACAGGAATGCCGCACGGTTCGGCCGGTTGTAACGCAGCGCCGCGATCCGGTCGTCCCGTACGAACAGCGGAACCACCTCGTCGGCCTCGTGCACCGCCGCGTCCAACACCGGGTTGTCGTGAACCCGCAGATCCCGAGTGAAGACCACCACCGCCGTACCCATCCGTCGACCCTTCCGCCGCCTGCTAGTGGAGGTAGCGGGCGTAGCCGGCGCTTGTGACGGCTGCCGCAACCTCCCCATAGTTCGTGATCAGGCGGGGTAATGGACCGGGGTTGGTACGACGCAGTGCGGAGCTGACCTCGAGCGGCTCCAGGTCGAGGTACTCGAAGACGCCCGCCATCGTCGCTGGCCAGGCCGCGGCCTCCTGCAGGTCGTGTTCGTAGGTGAGCGGGTGGTGGGGCACGTCGGCGAGTGCTGCTGCCTCATCGGCCGCGAGCTCGATCCGCCGATTCATCCAGTGCAAGAGGTCGGGGATGTCGACCATCACGGCGCCGCGATCGGCACCGGCACCCGACCGATCGTGATAGCTGTCCCGCTCGATCGCGGTGATGTTGGACAGCACGTGGCGCAGCACGTTCTCCCGGCGCAGCGAGATGACCTGCCAGCCGCATCTCGAGAGGTTGCGCAACCAGCCGCGGACGTTGGCGATACCCTGCTGGTCGGTCAGCTGGTAGATCTTGACGTGAAATCCCACGACGTGCCGCGCGTGACGGAACCGCAGCCGCTCGATCGTGGACCGCGGCGACCGGACCGGCTCAGCGAGAATCTCGTGGCCGAAGTGAATCGCCGGATGCTGGTCGAGAAGGTCGCCGAGCAGCGTGCTGCCGGTGCGGCCTTGGGCGAAGAGCAGGAACTTGCCCGGCAGCAGCGACATGGCCGATCAGCAGGGCGGGAGCGACTTCAGAAGGTAATCCTCGACACCTTCGATCGCTATCCGTTCCTGGGCCATCGTGTCGCGAGAGCGGATCGTCACGGCCCCGTCGTCGAGGGTCTCGAAGTCCACGGTGATGCAGAACGGCGTACCGATCTCGTCCTGTCGCCGGTAGCGACGCCCGATCGCGCCTGCGTCGTCGAACTCCACGTTCCACCGTTGCCGAAGCTGATCTGCGAGCGCGCGTGCCTTCGGTGAAAGGTCCGCGTTGCGGGACAGCGGCAGCACGGCCGCCTTCACCGGCGCGAGGCGCGGGTCGAGGCGCATCACGGTGCGCTTCTCCATCACGCCCTTGGCGTTCGGCGCCTCGTCCGACTCGAGTGCTGCCAGCAGGAACGCGAGCACTGCGCGAGTAAGCCCAGCAGCCGGCTCGATGACGTACGGCGTCCACCGCTCGCCCTTGTCCTGGTCGAAGTAGGTGAGGTCCGCACCCGAGTGCTTGGAGTGGGTCGACAGGTCGAAATCGGTGCGATTCGCGATGCCCTCGAGCTCAGCCCACTCCGACCCGCCGAACCGGAAGCGGTATTCGATGTCGACGGTTCGCTTGGAGTAGTGCGAGAGCTTTTCCTTCGGGTGCTCGTAGCGGCGGAGATCGTCCTCCGCGAGCCCCAGGTCGACCCACCAGTCCCACCGGGTCTGCAGCCAGGTCTCGTGCCACTCCTCGTCGGTGCCGGGCTCGACGAAGTACTCCATCTCCATCTGCTCGAACTCCCGGGTCCGGAAGATGAAGTTCCCAGGAGTGATCTCGTTGCGGAAGGACTTTCCGGTCTGCGCGATCCCGAACGGTGGCTTGCGCCGTGCTGCGGTCATGACGTTGAGGAAGTTGACGAAGATCCCCTGGGCCGTCTCCGGCCGCAGATAGTGCAGCGACCCCTCGTCCTCGGTCGCACCGAGATGGGTGCGCAGCAACCCGTTGAACATCCGCGGCTCGGTCCACGCCCCTCGCGTCCCACAGTTGGGGCAGGGCACCGTCTTCATGTCGACGGCGTCGGGGTCCGCGATCTTCTTGCGCTCCGCGAACTCCTCCCGGAGGTGGTCCTCGCGGTAGCGCTTGTGGCATGACTGGCACTCGGTGAGCGGGTCGACGAAGGCGTCGAGGTGGCCGGACGCCTTCCAGACATCGGTGGCCAGGATGACGGCGGAGTCGAGCCCGACGATGTCGTCGCGGGTCTGCACCATCGCCTTCCACCACTGGCGGCGGATGTTCTCCTTCAGCTCCACGCCAAGCGGCCCGTAGTCCCAGGCGGAACGACTGCCGCCATAGATGTCGGAGGACGGGAAGACGAGCCCTCGGCGCTTGGAGAGGCTGACGAGCTCATCGATGCGGGCGGCGTCATGCGACGCGGGGCTGGCCATTCGGCAGGCTCCATCCGGCTGGCGGTCGGCGAGAAGCCACGATCCTAGTGCGGTTCGGCGTCGCCCGCCGCATGGGATTCCACGACCTCGTAGGCAGTGGGCTCGGGTACGACGGCTCCCATCAGCACGCCGCTGGCCATCTTGACGTCGTACGACGACAACGCGCGGCGGTAGGAGCCGACGTTCACCCACTCGCTGACCAGCACCCACATCGCCGGATCGTCCAGCGCACGGGCCAGGCGGGTCGACACGTGCCCGGGTCGGGAAGCGAGCGCGTCGATCGCCGCCCGGATGTCGCGACGGAACGCATCCTCGTCATCGGGAGGGCTGAGGCGAGCGACGACGAGCACGCCTGTGAGGATGTCACCCGTGAACCCCAGACTCGCCGTCACGCTCGGCGCGGCGGGCGTCGGCGCGCTGTTCGCCGCGGGGCTGTTCATCAACGGCCGGCCCGGCGGGGCGATCCTGCTGGTCGTCGCAGCGATCCTGGGGACGCTGACCTACGCGACCTGGGAGCGACGGCGCCAGGGCCGCGAGCTGCGCCTGCTGATCCTCGCCGCCGTACTCGTCATCGCTGTGATCAAGCTCGTCAAAGGCTGACCCCCGCACCCCCTGTGTTATCGCCCAACCGTCTCGAATCGTTGGTTTCAGGTGCCTGAAACCAACGATTTGAGACGGTTGGGCGACACCTAGGGGGCGAGGGTGCCGGTGGGCTCGAGGAGCTCGATGCGGTTGCCGAGGGGGTCACGGGTCGAGCCGCGACGGCCGCCGAAGAGATCGGCCTGCGGCTGCCAAGGCGCACCGGCCGCCTCGAGGCGCGCGAGCACCACATCGAGGTCATCGACGACCAGGCCGAAGTGCATGTCGTCGTGCATCACCGCGTCCGAGCGCTCTGAGATGTGGAGCTGGCTCGAGTCGTCGATGTCGAACCAGGCGCCGCCGGGCGTCGTACCCGCCACCGGCTTGTCGGTGGGTCGCAACCCCAGCACGTCGCGATAGAAGCCGATCACTCGCTCGGTCTCCCCCGGCTTCACGACGACGTTCACATGATGCAGGCGCACTACAGATCCTCCGCTCCGCCGTATCGGCGGTCCCGGCGCGCATACTCCTCGATCGCTGCCCAGAACTGGCGCCGGTCGTAGTCCGGCCAGAGGGTGTCTTGAAAGACCATCTCGGCGTAGGCCGACTGCCACAGCAGGAAGTTCGAGGTGCGCTGCTCGCCGGAGGAGCGGATGAACAGGTCGACGTCCGGCATCTCGGGCTCGTCCAGGTACCGCGCGAGCACGCGGTCGGTGACCTTGCCGGGATCGACGCGGCCGGCCGCGACGTCGCGCGCGAGGGCCGCGGCCGCGTCAGCGATCTCGGCACGACCGCCATAGTTCACGCACATCGTCAGGGTCAGCACCTTGTTGTGCTTCGTCAGCTCCTCGGCGATCTCGAGCTCCTCGATCACCGACTTCCACAGCCGGGGCCGGCGCCCCGCCCACCGGACCCGCACCCCCATCGCATGCATGTCGTCGCGGCGGCGCCGGATCACGTCACGGTTGAATCCCATCAGGAAGCGCACCTCGTCCGGCGAGCGTTTCCAGTTCTCGGTCGAGAAGGCGTACGCCGACAGCCATCCGACACCGATCTCGATCGCGCCCTCGACGACGTCGAACAGCGAGCTCTCGCCCTGCTCGTGGCCGGCGGTGCGCGGCAGCCCGCGTTGCTTGGCCCACCGGCCGTTGCCGTCCATGACGATCGCGACGTGTTTGGGCACGAGGTCCTTCGGCACGTTCGGCGGCTTGGCTCCTGACGGGTGCGCGGCCGGCGGCCTGACGTCCGTGCGCCGCCTCACTGGCGTTCGACCAGCCGCAGCGAACGCAGGCCATGCTCGAGGTGCCACTGCAGGTACGCCGCCACCAGCCCGCTCGTCTCCCGTTGCGTCCGGTCTTCGGCGGCATCCGCGACCGACCAGTCACCCGACAACAAGGCACCCATCAGGCCGAGAGACTGCGGCGACACCGAAGCGGACCCGGGCGGCCGGTGCTCACGGCACACGAGGCCGCCGAGTGCGACCGCGAAGTACCGGTGCGGCCCCGGCTCGTCGCATCGCGCGCACGCCTCGAGCACCGGCTCGTATCCGGCGATCGACATCGCGCGCAGGATGAACGCGTCGAGGATCAACGTCGGCGTGTGCTGTGACTCGGCGAGCGCTCGAAGCGCACCGACCACCAGCAGATACAGCTTGAGGGACGGTTCCCGCTCCTCAGCGGAAAGCCGCTCGGCGGTCTCCAGCACGGCGGTGCCGGCGGTGTAGCGCCCGTAGTCGCGGGCGATGCGGTCGCCGTAGGGCTCCAAGGTCTCCGCCTGGGTGACAGTGTCCAGCGACCGACCTTCGTACAGCTGAAGGTCGACGTGCATGAACGGCTCGACCCGAGAGCCGAACCGCGAGCCGGTCCGACGCACGCCTTTTGCCACCGCACGCACGCGGCCGTGGCGGCGCGTGAGAAGTGTCACAATCCGGTCAGCCTCACCGAGCTTCTGGGTCCGAAGCACCACGGCTTCGTCTCGGTAGACCGGCATCCACCCATTGTCCCTCGGCGCTCGTGCCTGCCGCGGAACCGCCACGGCGGCGGGTAGCGTGATCCGGGTTCGCCGAACCACATCGAAAGAGATCCAATGCGTGCTTCCCCCTGCCGCAGCCGTGCCCGGCTCCGGGTGTTCGCTCTGGTCGGCACCGCCGCCGCCCTCGCCGCCGGGCTGGCAACCGGACCGATCGCCCACGCCGACGGTCGCCCGTCGTCGATCACGGTCCTGCTCAAAGCGCCACACCCGAAGGCGCTCAGCCGGCTGGCGACCGAACACGGGCTGACTCACGATCAGCGGATCGCTGCGCTGACACCACTGGTGCCGAGCCCGGCGGCGCACGCGCGGGTCGTGGCAGCTCTCGCGTCGCGCGGCTTCTCGATCACCCACCAGACGGCGTGGACGATCGACGCGACCGCACCGGCGACCCGCGTCGCGAGCGCCTTCGGGAACGGGGCGCACCAGGAGATGACCCGCGTGCCACCCGCGCTGTCCGACGACGCTGCCATCGTGCTGTCCCGAAGCGATGCCCCGGCGATCTTCCATCCGCGAGCCACCTGTGCGATCTACTGCCACGACGGCCGCCACTTCCGCAACGCCTACTCGTCGCCCACGTCTGTGCTCCGCAAAGGCAACAATCCCAACGGGCCACTGACGATTGCGACGATCCAGCTGCCACTCCACGGCGGCTGGAACCAGAGCGACCTGACCCGCTACGCGGAGTCGGTTGGTCTGCCGGACCCGGTTGCCAGCGGCCAGTACAAGCAGTACGCCGTCGATGGCACGTCGGTGCCGGCCGCGACGACCCACGAAGGCGGCGCCGACGAGGAGGTCGACCTCGACCAGGAGTCGATCCTGTCGACCTCACCCAAGTCGAACCAGCGTGCGTACTTCGACACCAACCCCAATACGGCGGCGTACGCCGACTCCCTCAGCCAGGTGTTCGAGGACGTGACGCAGGGTCCTAACGCCATGGACGGTGGTGACCCGAAGATCGCTGCTCTCTCGACCTCATGGGGCACGTGCGAGAGCGAGTTCAGCCGTTCCTTCGCCTTCCCCGGCGACACGATCAAGGCGGTCGGCGCAGTCTTGCAGGCCCTCAACGCCGCCGGCGTCACGGTTTTTGCGGCCTCCGGTGATAACGGGATCTACGACTGCGGCGACTCGGCGAGCTCCACGAAGATCGCCGTCGACTACCCGGCATCGGACCCGCGCGTCGTGGCGGTTGGTGGGACGCGACTGAAGTTCGTCGGGAACAGCGCCGCGAATGACGGCACGAACTGGTTCGACACCGGCTGGAAATGCGTTTCGGCCGAGACCTGTCAGGGATCGAAGCCGGCTGACACCGGCGGTTCGGGTGGCGGCGCGTCGCGCATCTTCAAGCAGCCGACCTATCAGCAGCTGGGGCTTGACGGTGCGACGTACAAGACCACCACCGGCAAGAAGGGCAGCTTCGCCGTACAGAAGCATCGCTTGGTGCCCGACATCGCCGCGGACGGTGACCCGAAGACCGGGTTCGCCACCCTCACGACCGACCCGGGCGATGCACCTTCCTGCGCCCCTCCACTCGGGCCGTTGACCTGCAAGCCGAAGATCTTCGGCATCGGCGGCACCAGCCTGGCCGCGCCGGCGGCGGCCGCGATGTTCACGGACATGCTGTCCGAGCACGGCTTGACCGCCGGGGTCGGCGACATCCACGGTGCGCTGTACTCCGCGTATGCGTCGCATCGCGGCGTGTTCCGCGACGTCACCAAGGGCCGCAACGGCGCGCAGGCAGACGTCGATGCTCGGGCCGCCAAGAAGCAAGCCGCCGAGCTACCGGTCAACGCCCGCAAGGGTTTCGACACAGTGACTGGCCTCGGTGCGGTTCTGTGGCCCGCACTTGCCGGTTACGTCCTCACCCCGGAACCGCCGATCCTCAGCGCCGATCTCAGCCTGGCGACACCTGGCAGCGCCAAGCACCCAACCCGGGTTCGCGCCAGGTGGATGAGTGAGCTCCCCAAGAAGAACGGAAGCCTGGCGGCCAGCGCCGACGTGACCGTGACGGAGAAGGGCGTGCCGCCGCACTCGGACACCAAGGCGCAGGAGCCGCCGAAGGGCGGCCTGTCGTTCCCAGGGGCGTACGGGAAGACCTACTCGCTGTCGGTCATCGACTACAGCCTGTCCCACCAACCCTCGAACATCGCGACCGACAAGATCACGGTTCCGTTCGACGACTCGAAGTTCAGCTATCACGGCAACTGGAAGCGGGTCGACGGCAAGGGCGACTTCGGCGGCTCACGCAAATCGTCATCGAGACGCGGCAACGTCGCGAAGGTCCGCGGCACCGGTCATGAGTACTCCTTCGGCGCCAGAACCGGACCGGCGTACGGAAAGTTCGCAGTGTTCCGCGGCGGTACCAAGCTCGGCGAGTACGACCTGTACTCCGCCAAGGCCGGCCACGCGACCTTCACGTTCTTCGGGGACGCCGCGACGCCGAAGAAGTCACGAGCCTTCGAGCTCTACGTGACCGGTCGCAAGAACCCGTTGTCCTCAGGCACGACAGTCAACGTCGACTCGTTCACGCGGAGCTAGAACCCGAGCTTGCGGAGCTGTTTCGGATCGCGCTGCCAGTCCTTCGCGACCTTGACCCGGAGATCGAGATAGACCTTCGTTCCGAGCAGGGCCTCGATCTGCTTCCGGGCGTTGCTGCCGACCTCGCGCAGTCGGGCGCCGCCCACCCCGATGACGATGCCCTTCTGGCTCTCGCGTTCGACGTACATCACAGCCTCGATCTCGACCAGGTCGTCGCGGCCTTCTCGTGGCCGAATGTCCTCCACCACGACGGCGATCGAGTGCGGCAGCTCATCCCGGACGCCGGACAACGCAGCCTCGCGGATCAGCTCTGCTGCCATCTGCTGCTCCGGTGAATCGGTGAGCTCGCCCTCGGGATACAGCTGTGGTCCCTCAGGCAACCGGTCCAGCAACAAGCGGGAGAGCACGTCCACCTGGAAGCCGTCGACAGCGCTGACCGGGATGATCTCCGCCCATTCACCGAGCTGCGCAGCTTCGAGCAGCCGCTCACCGACGACATCGCGCGACACCAGGTCGGTCTTCGTCACAACGGCGATCACCGGGGTCCGCGCGGCAACTCGGTTGAGCTGGTCCGCGATGAACCGATCGC
>JAFAZI010000163.1 GCA_019239875.1 Frankiaceae bacterium | reverse complement strand
GAGGCCGAGAAGCAGCGCCTCATCGCCGGTGTAGCGGCTCAGTATGAGTGCATCCACGGAGGCGCGATGGTGTGGACAGCCAACCGTGGCGCCACCCCGATCAAGGAGATCGAGCCGGGGGACGAGGTCTTCGCTTACGACGAGGCGGCCGAGCGCTTCGTGGTGGCCCCGGTTCGCGCAGCTGCGCAGACCGGAGAGAAGCAGACTTTCGAGATCAAGGTCGGCGGCCGAACAATACGAGCAACGGACAACCACCCGTTGCTCGTCCTAGATCACGCGATCAAGGAAGGCGGCCGGCGTGGCCGCTACACCCGCCGCTGGAAGGCGGTCGGCGAGTTGAAGGTGGGCGACCTCGTGGCCGTGCCGCGAGATATCCCGGACTTCGGTGAATCCATGTGGATTCCGCAGGTCCGTGATCGCCACGACAACGGCTTTGGGCCACGCCGGACGAGCGCGGACCTTATGTGGCTCCTCGGCTTCTTCATCGGAGATGGATCGATGCAGTCGTCAGGGCGTACGCATCGACTTCAGTTCGCCGTCCCGGCTAGCGATGTCGAGGTACGCGCAGAGATCACACGCATCGTTAACGATCTGTTTGGGTTGCAGGCGATCGCGGCTGATGACGTGCGGCTTGTGGTCAACTCGAAGCCGCTCGTCGACTGGCTCTGGGACATGGGCTTCGCGGGCACTGCGCACACCAAGCGCGTTCCCCGGTGGATCTTCCACCTGCCGCAGGCCGAGCGACTCGCATTTCTTGGCGGTTGGATCGACGCAGATGGCTATGTGCCTCCCGGCCGGTCGACCTGCGTGCGCCTCACAAGCGTGAGTTCCGAGCTTCTTGAGCAAGCAGCCGATCTCGCGCGCCTCGGTGGCATTCGTGCCGGGGGCCCATACGAGTTTCACGGCAAGCATCCGTTCGACAAGGGACGAGTGATGTACGGCCAGCGTCTGACGCTGACCGGTCGCCTCGAGCGGATTGGTTGCCGCAATCCGAAGCGGGTCACTCGGCTGAATGCGACGAAGTACATCCACACATCGACCAGCGCCAAGGGAACGAAGTTCAGCAAGCACTGTTCGGAGCATTTGGGCTTCGAGCAGGTCACATCGATCGAGCCGTATGCCGTCGAGCCGGTCTGGGACCTAGAGGTCGAAGGTCCTCACAACTTCGTTGCCGAGGGAATGCTCGTCCACAACAGCGAGGTGGTCTACCACCAGATTCGTGAGGATCTCGAAGAGCAGGGTGTCCTGTTCCTCGACACCGACACCGCCCTCAAGGAGCACGAGGACGTCTTCCGCGAGTACTTTGCGTCAGCGATCCCGGCGGGCGACAACAAGTTCTCGGCTCTCAACACCGCCGTGTGGTCGGGTGGCAGCTTCATCTACGTGCCGAAGGGCGTGCAGGTCGACATCCCGCTCCAGGCGTACTTCCGGATCAACACCGAGAACATGGGGCAGTTCGAGCGGACGCTGATCATCGCCGACGAAGGCTCCTACGTGCACTACGTCGAAGGCTGTCTGCCGGCGGGCGAGTTGATCACGACCGCGCATGGAGACCTTCGGCCGATTGAGTCGATCCGCGTCGGTGACTACGTGCTCGGACATGACGGTCGGCCGCACCGCGTCACAGCGACGCAGATGCGCGACCTGAACGGGAACCTCCATACCTTTACGCCGATGTCTCCAGCGAACGCCTTCAGCGTGACCGACGAGCACCCGCTGCTCGTCGTACCGCGCGCAGCTGTCGCGGTCAAGCGGGCTCCGCGCAACGGCTGGAAGCCGGAAGTCGACACCAAGAAGTTGTGCGCGAGCGAGCCGACATGGGTGCCCGCGAAGGACGTCGAAGACGGCGATTTCCTCGTCTATCCGAAGCCGAGGCTGCCCCAGCCGAGCACCGTGATGCCGCTCGAGTTCGCACGCCTTGCTGGTTACTACCTGGCCGAGGGCAGCGCGAGCCTGACCAATGGTTGCGAGTCGCTGTGCTTCTCGTTCCACCTCGACGAGCACGACTACGTCGACGAGGTTCGACGCGCGACCAAGGAGCTTTACGACGCCGAGGGATCCGTCCTGTACGAGGAGGCGAAGCACTCCGCCCGGGTGCTCGTCTACACGAAGGCCGGTTACGCCGCGCTGGTGCAGCACGTCGGCAAGGGCTCAGCCACCAAGCAGCTCTCTGCGGATCTGATGGCGCAGGACGACGAGTTCCTGCGCGAGCTGATCCGCTGCTACGTCAATGGTGACGGCAACACGATTTCCCGAGGCGGCGCGATCTGGAAGCGGATCCACACGGTGTCGCGCGTGTGGGCGTTCCAGCTCCAGTCGATGCTCGCCAGGCTCGGGATCTATGCCACCGTCGAGCTCCGCCGAGCTGGCGGACCCGGCGAGATCATGGGCCGCCAGGTCGTTCGACAGGACCTGTACCAGGTGCAGTGGACCGAGGACGGGCGTGGGCCGAGGCAAGCGCGTGACTGCGGTGACTACTTCCTCGTCCCGATCAAGAAGAAGTCGACCCGTGAAGCGCACGAGCCGGTCTACAACCTTGATGTGGAGGCACCCGACAGCTACCTGGCGTATGGGTTCGCCGTACACAACTGCACCGCGCCGATCTATTCGTCCGATTCGCTGCACTCGGCGGTCGTCGAGATCATTGTGAAGAAGGACGCTCGCGTCCGCTACACGACGATCCAGAACTGGTCGAACAACGTGTACAACCTCGTGACCAAGCGCGCAATCGCACACGAGGGCGCGACCATGGAGTGGATCGACGGCAACCTCGGCTGCCTTGCTGAGGGATCACTCGTGTCCACCGACGTCGGAGAGGTCCCGATCGATCGATTGGTGCCCGGCGACCGTGTCTTGTCCTACGACGATTCGTCCGACTCGATGGTTTACCGCCGCGTAGTGGCCAAGAAGTTCTCGGGCTACCAGGCGGTGCGAGAGGTTAGCGCCGCGAACGCGTCCCTGCGGGTCACCGACAACCATCCTTTCTTGAGCCAGGTCGATGGACACAAGGCGTACGTGCGGGCGGACCATCTCACCGAGGCTTACGTGCCCGCTCGGGTTCTCGCACACGTAGGTAGCGAGTTGTCAGCGTCTGAGGTCGCTATAGCGACCCGAGGCGCTGACAAGTCGCTCGAACTGGTCGAGGTGGCCGTGAGTGAGCCGCTCGAGGTCGTACCGACGTGGGACATCGAGGTCGAGGGCACCGGCAACTTTGTGTCGCAGGGCTTCATCGTCCACAACTCCAAGGTGACGATGAAGTACCCGGCCGTCTGGATGGTGGGAGAGCACGCACGGGGCGAGACGCTCTCGGTGGCATTCGCCGGCGAGGGTCAGCATCAGGACGCCGGCGCCAAGATGGTGCACGCCGCCCCCAACACGTCCAGCAACATCGTCTCGAAGTCGGTGGCGCGCGGCGGCGGTCGGACGTCGTACCGCGGTTTGGTGCAGGTCAACAAGAACTCGCATCACTCCAAGTCGACGGTGAAGTGCGATGCGCTGCTCGTTGACACGATCAGCCGGTCGGACACCTACCCGTACGTCGACATCCGCGAGGACGACGTGCAGATGGGCCATGAGGCGACCGTGTCGAAGGTCAGCGCCGATCAGCTCTTCTACCTGATGAGCCGTGGCATGACCGACGACGAGGCGATGGCGATGATCGTGCGCGGCTTCGTCGAGCCGATCGCGCGGGAGCTCCCGATGGAGTACGCCCTCGAGCTCAACCGCCTGATCGAGCTGCAGATGGAAGGGGCAGTCGGCTGATGGCCGTGGAAACCGCCCCGACCCAGCCGGTCGGGGAGCGCCTGTCTGGCCCGGGCTCGCCGCCGCTGTTGTCTGCGGCTGAACGGCTCGCGTCCTTCGACCCGGCCGACTTCCCGGTCCCGCAGGGTCGCGAGGAGGAGTGGCGCTTCACGCCACGGCTGCGCATGAAGCGGCTGCTGGAGGACGAGCCGAGTGACGCGCAGCTGAAGTGGACGACCGACCTGCCGGCGGGCGTCGAGTTCGTCGAGGTGCCCGCTGGCGATCCACTGCTCACCCAGGTCCCGCCGCCGATGGACCGTACGTCGGCACTCGCCTTCGCCCGCGCCAAGGGTGCGATGGCGCTCAAGGTCGCGAAGAACACGACGCTCGACCGGCCCGCTTTCGTGGAGCTCCGCGGCCACAGCGTTGACGACCTCGTCTGGGGTCACGTGATCGTCGAGGTCGGCGCAAACTCCGATGCCACGGTTGTCGTCGACCACGCCGGCTCAGCCACATATGGCGCAATGCTGTCGATCATCGTGGGGGACAACGCACGACTGAAGCTGGTCAGCCTTCAGGACTGGGACGACGACGCGGTCCACGTCGAGCATCAGGCCGCGTGCATCGGTCGCGATGCGACGTTGACCTCGGCCGTCGTGACGCTCGGCGGCGACCTCGTCCGGATCATGCCGACGGTTCACTACGACGGTCCGGGCGGCAACGCCGAGATGTACGGCCTCTACTTTGCCGACGCGGGCCAGCACCTTGAGCACCGACTCTTCGTCGACCACGACCAGCCCAACTGCCGCAGCCGGGTCATCTACAAGGGTGCGCTGCAGGGCGCGAAGGCTCACTCGGTCTGGATCGGTGACGTTCTCATCCGGGCAGAGGCCACCGGCACCGACACCTACGAGGAGAATCGCAATCTCCTGCTCACCGAGGGCGCGCGCGCCGACTCGGTGCCCAACCTCGAGATCGAGACCGGTGAGGTCGCCGGCGCCGGCCACGCCAGCACGACCGGTCGATTCGACGACGAGCAGCTGTTCTACCTGATGGCACGCGGCATTCCGGAGGACGAGGCGGCGCGACTCGTCGTCCGTGGCTTCTTCGCCGAGATCGTCGACCGGATCGCGGTGCCCGAGGTGCACG
>JAFAZI010000132.1 GCA_019239875.1 Frankiaceae bacterium | reverse complement strand
CTTGTTCTGCAGTTGGCTCTTCTCGTTCTGCACGGCCACGACGAGGCCGGTCGGCAGGTGAGTGAGGCGGACCGCCGAGTCGGTGGTGTTGACGCTCTGGCCGCCAGGCCCCGACGAGCGGTACACGTCGATCCGTAGATCGTTCGGGTCGATCTCGACCTCGACGTCCTCGGCCTCCGGCATCACCATCACGCCAGCGGCACTGGTGTGGATGCGGCCCTGCGACTCAGTGACCGGCACGCGTTGCACCCGGTGCACGCCGCCCTCGTACTTCAGCCGGCTCCACGGCATCGGGTCGGTGCGGCCGCGGACGGCGATCGTTGCGTCCTTGTAGCCGCCGAGGTCGCTCTCGGTGGCGTCGAGCACCTCCGTCTTCCAGCCTTGCCGCTCGGCGAATCGCAGGTACATCCGCAGCAAGTCACCCGCGAACAGCGCGGACTCCTCGCCACCTTCGCCCGCTTTCACCTCGACGATGACGTCCTTGTCGTCGAGCGGGTCCTTGGGGATCAGCATGACCCGGATGTCGTCGGCCAGCTTCTCCTGCCTGGCTTCGAGCTCGGTCACCTCCGACTTGAACGACGCGTCCTCCTGCGCGAGCTCTCGGGCAGCCTGCAGGTCGTCGCCGGCTCGCTTCCAGTCCGCGTACGCCGCAACGGTGGGCCCGAGCTCGGCGTACCTGCGGCCGAGGGTCCGTGCCTTGTTCTGGTCGGAGTGGACGGCCGGGTCGGCGAGCTCGGTCTCGAGATCCTGGTACTCGCGGACCAAGTCCTCAACTTGCTCGAACACGTCACGATTCTATTGATCGGCCGCGGCGTCGCCGCAGGGATCGCTCCGAGCTGCACATACGCTTGGCGGATCGACGCCTCGCCCCCCGACTCCCCACCTCGCCGGCGCCGCCGGGTTCCGAGGCGCGTTGCCGGCCTTGTGATCTTCGTGCTTCTCGTCGGCGTCGGCTGGATCGTCGTCACGGGACTCATGGCGCGCCACCAGGCAGATCAGATGCGCCGCGAGCTCGGCCAGCTCCGGTCTGCCCTGCTGCACGGCGACAGTGCGCGGGCGAGCGATCTCGAGGCCTCGATGCGGCAGCAGGCCAGCCGCGCGCGCTCGCTGACCGCCGGTCCGGCGTGGTGGACGGCGACGAAGATTCCGTACCTCGGTGACGCGGCGACCACGGCTCGCGGTGCCACGGCAGTTGTCGACGAGCTCGCCAACGACGTACTGCCCAAGGCGGTGTCGGCGCGCAGCTTCCTGAAGCCGGCCGACCTGCGGCTCAGCTCAGACCAGGTCGACGTCGCGCGCATCCAGCAGGCTGCCCTCCCGCTTACCGCCGCGAGCACCCAGAGCGATGCGCTGCTGGCAAGGGCGAACGCGCTGCCAGGACACACCTGGCTCGGCATCGTGAACAGCAGCCGGTCGGACCTGATCAGCAGCGCGACCAGCGTCGTGGACCAGATCCACCAGCTCGCCGCCGTCACGGCGTGGTTGCCCAACGCGCTCGGTGCCGACCGGCCCCGGCACTACCTCGTCGTGTTCCAGACCGACTCGGAGTCGCGCGGCCTCGGTGGCCTGCCGGGCAGCTGGGCGTTGCTCGCCGCTCGCAACGGGAAGCTCAAGTTCACGCGGTTCGGCGCGGACACCGACATCCGGCGAATCACGGTCCACCCGGGCCTGACGAAGCACTACCGGCACGAATACAAGCTGCTCTTCCATCATCACTACCGCCCGTACCGGAGCTGGGCGAACAGCGATCCCAGCCCGCACTTCCCCGTCGCCGCCAAGATCTGGATGGCGATGTGGCAGAAGCGCTATGGCATCCACCTGAACGGGGCCTTGACCACCGACCCGGTTGCGCTTCGTTTCATGCTCCCGACCACCGGCAAGATCACGCTGTCCGACGGGATGGTGATCAATGCCAGGAATGTCGCGCCCTTCTTCGAGCACCAGATCTACCTGAAGTTCGCGAGCGCGGGTACCGCCGTCCGCAAGCAGTACCAGCAGGACGCCGCGAAGGCGGTGGCCGAGCGGATTCTCAGCAGCGGCGCAAAGTCGCTGCCAGGTCTGACCCGCGGCGTCCGGCAGGCCATCAACAACCGCCGGCTGATGATCTTCACCCGCAATCGCGCCATCGAACGCGTTCTCCTCAGCCATCGGGTCGGCGGCGCGCTACCGAAGGTGACGAACCCGTTCGTCGCCGTGACGATGAACATGGTGCGAGCCGGCAAGATGGGCTACTACCTGCGCCGCAGCATCACCTACGACCGGCCGTCGTGCGGCGCGACGACGTCGACGGTGACGATGAAGATCCACAACACGGCGCCGAGCGAGGGGCTCAACCAGCGGATCGCCGGCTCCTACGCGTACGGGCCCTTGAGCGGCTCGACGATCGTCGTTCCCGCGTTGTACGCGACGTACGGCTCGACACCGGTGAGTGTCTCCTACGACGGCAAGCACCGTGTGTTCCGGTACAAGCACGAGCGCCATCACCCGGTGATGATGGGCCCGCGCCTGTTCCTGCATCCGGGTCAGACCCGGACCGTGGTCTTCACGGTCAAGGAACCGCCGGCGACCGGCCGCTTCATGACGATCCGGCAGCCAGGCGTCGGTCCGTTGAAGCAGACCGTGAACATGCCCAACTGCGGCGGCTGAGCCGCGGGCTGGCTACTTCTTCTTCGCGTAGCGCTGCTCGAAGCGAGCGACGCGGCCACCGGTGTCCAGAATCTTCTGCTTGCCGGTGTAGAAGGGGTGGCACGCGGAGCACACGTCGGCGTGGATGACGCCGCTCTCAGCGGTGCTGCGCGTGGTGAACGTGTTCCCGCACGTACACGTGACGGTGGTGTCGACGTACGTCGGGTGGATGTCGGGTTTCACAACTGCTCCTGTCGTCATGCGGTCGCCGGGTCCCTACGGATCGAGGGTGAACCGGTACCTGATGTCCAGTGTGCCAGACATGCAACGAGCAGGACCGCTTACTAATTCCGCATACGCGCTTGTCTCAGTGGGACTCAGGCGCTCACGGTCTTGTGGTGCTTGCGTTGCGGGGTCACCAGCAAGTGCTTCGCGCCGCCCCAGAGCGCCACGATCTGGCCGCAGTTGACGGCGCCATACCTCCGCAACTCCTTGCCGAGCGCCCGCATCGACGGCTGAAGGTCGTGGATCTGATTCTGGGTGCGCGTGAGCGTCGAGTAGCTCGCGGCATGGAAGCCGGCCAGCTGCTGACCGAAGAGCTTGGCGCCGTAACGCAAGATGTGCAGCCTGCTCCGGAGGGCACGCGGCAGTTTGGTGCCAGCCGTAGGGCGGGGCGCGGCGGCCAGCTTGCGACCTGCCACGTCAAGTCCCTTCTGCCACAGCCGGTCCCAGCTCTCCGCGGCGGACAACGTCTGCACCCCGTCGTACTTGTGGATGTCAGCCAGCTTGAACGCGGCCGCCGCGCACGAGCGGTCGGCAGCGAAGATCCAGCTGGTCCGGGTTGCCGGCGTCTTCATATGGGGTCCAACGTGTTTCGGCGCACCACGGTGTACGGCGTCGAAGGCCTCGCCGACAGCGGTCAGGAAGGTCTGCGCGGATGAGCTGAACCGAAGACCAGCCTTGTTGACGTGGCTCATCAGATGGCGCCCGTCGTTGTCATTCGACAGCGCGTGGAGGGCTTTTAGCGCCCTGATCAATCCGCTCGCGCTCCGCAGCATTCCCTTGCGAGCGTTGGCGAGCTGAGTCGGCGCAGCGAGGTGGGCGATCCTGGCGCGAGCCGCTCTGATCTGCCGGAGCGCATCGCCATGGGCAAGCGCATCACGAGCAGCGAAAGCGTCGCCGGCCTTGGGCGTGACGATCTGATCGAGCACCCGCTGTTCGGGAGCGACCGCGGTGAACACCTTCACCGTGATCGGTCGGACCTTGCCGAGATACGCCCGCTCAGCGACAAGGGGATTCTTCGCAGCAACTGACAACCCGTCGCCGTGGCCGCGGGTGATTGCGGTCGCGGAGCCCACGCTGACAGTGGCGAGGATCGCCGTCGCGAGCCCGACGCTCATGCCTCGAGTCCCAAGACGAGCTGCGATGTCCATGACCTTCTCCATTGGTCGGCGGCAGATTTTCCCCTACCAACGACGCGAATTGACCATGGTCACGCGTCTCACTCACTTTGTGAGGACGATGGACCACTCTCCGGGCGAAACCCGGCAAATGGATACGGCGGGCTCAGGCTTCCCCGGGGCCGGGCGACGTCTTCTGCACCTGGAGCAGGAACTCGTAGTTGCTCTGCGTCTCCTTCAGCTTGGACAGCAGCAACTCCATGCCTTGCTGCGCGTCCAGTGCATGAAGCACGCGGCGCAGCTTCCAGACGATCTGGAGCTCCTCCGGGGAGAGCAGGATCTCCTCCTTGCGGGTGCCGGACGGGTCGATGTCGACCGCCGGGAACAGACGCTTGTCGGCGAGCTTCCGGTCGAGCTTCAGCTCCATGTTGCCGGTGCCCTTGAACTCTTCGAAGATGACCGTGTCCATCGTGGACCCGGTCTCGACGAGTGCGGTCGCGAGGATGGTCAGCGAGCCACCGTTCTCGATGTTGCGAGCGGCGCCAAGGAACCGCTTCGGCGGGTAGAGAGCGGTCGAGTCGACACCGCCCGAGAGGATGCGACCACTGGCGGGCGCCGCGAGGTTGTAGGCGCGACCGAGGCGGGTGATGGAGTCCAAGAGAATGACGACGTCGTGACCGAGCTCGACGAGGCGCTTTGCGCGTTCGATGGAGAGCTCGGCAACCGTCGTGTGGTCTGTGGGGGGCCGGTCGAAGGTCGAGGCGATGACCTCACCCTTCACCGACCGCTGCATGTCGGTGACTTCCTCGGGTCGCTCGTCGACGAGGACGACCATCAGGTGGCACTCGGGGTTGTTCGTCGTGATGGCGTTGGCGATCGCCTGGAGCACCATCGTCTTGCCGGCCTTCGGCGGTGACACAATGAGGCCGCGCTGGCCCTTGCCGATCGGCGCGACGAGGTCGATCACCCGAGTCGTGTAGACGTGAGGCTCGGTCTCCAGTCGCAGCCGATCCTGCGGATACAGCGGGATCAGCTTGGCGAAGTCCGGCCGCTTCTTGGCCTCCTCCGGGTCGACGCCGTTGACCGAGTCCAGCCGGACCAGGGCGTTGAACTTCTCGCGGCGCTCGCCTTCACGCGGCTGCCGGACGGCACCGGTCACGGCGTCGCCCTTGCGCAAGCCGTTTCGTCGTACCTGCGAGAGCGAGACGTAGACGTCGTCGGGGCCGGCGAGGTAACCGCCGGTCCGCACGAACGCGTAGTTGTCGAGGATGTCGATGATGCCGGCGACCGGAACCAGTACGTCGTCCTCGGCGATCACGGGATCGGCGTCGTTCGGGTTGAAGCGATCGCGGTTGCCCCCGCGACCACGGTTGCGCTCACGGAACCGGCCGCGGCTGCGTCGGCTGCCGAGCTCGTCGTCCTCGCGGGCACCGCCACCCTGCTGCTGGTTGCGGTTGTTGCCACCTTGGTCGTTGTTGCCGCCGCGGTTGTTCTGGCCGCCCTGGTCGTTGTTGCCGCCGCGGTTGTTCTGGCCACCCTGGTTGGAGCTGCGCTGCTGGTTGTTGTTCTGCTGACGGTCCCGCTGGTTGGCCTGCTGGCCGTCGCGCTGCTGGTTGCTGCTGCCGCGGTCGCCCGACTCATCGCGGCTCTCACCGGCGCGTGGCTCGTCGCCGTCGTTGGACGAGCGCTCCCGCTGGTTGCTGCGACGGTCGTCGGCCGGCGACGACTTCTCACCTGAGCCGCCGCTCTGCGCGGCCTGGATCGCTTCGATCAACTGGCCCTTGCGCAGCTTCGCGGCGCCGCTGATGCCGAGATCGCCAGCGATCTGCTGGAGCTCGGGGAGCAGCTTGCCGGACAAGCCACCGGTTCGGCGCTTTGCGCCGTTCTCCCCGCTCGATGCTGAAGTGCTGGGGGCCGAGTCGTCGGCTGCCGTCAACGTGGCAGCGCCGGCCTCGGCGTCATGGGTTTCGGACACCCTGTGGTCCTTCCTTACTGAAGCGGTGGACCGTCGTTCGACCTGTCATCACCGCGGCCCGCCGACCTGCGGCGGACGATCTTGGAGCCGCTCCGGGAGGGTCGACTCGCACTCCACCCGTGGATGTCAACTACGGGGTCGCGATGGGTTCTGACGGGTCTTGTCGAACTTCGCGCAAAATGCGAGGACCTCGCCCCGTCGGGGCGGCTGTCGCATCTGACAGCGTAGACGTCACCGCCTGAACTTGCCAACAATGGGCGAAACCGGATTGTTCCCGCGTGTTGGACGACTTGTCAGCGCGTGAGGTCGCCAGAGCGACAGTCGCCAGAGCGACGTTTAACGCTGACAAGTCCGCCGGCCCGCAAGGCCGAATCGGGCTACAGTGCGAGGACCTGGGCGCCGCCGGTGTCGATGTCCAGGGGCATCGCAGACCAGCCACGGCGCTCGAACTCGATCGCGCGAGGGCGTTCATCTGACGGGGTCAGGGCGAGCACCGTCGGCCCGGCTCCCGAGATGACCGCCGCAATGCCCGCCTCACGTAGCTCGTTAAGGAGCGCCCAGCTTCGAGGCATCGACTCGGCGCGGAACGGCTGGTGCAGCGAGTCCTCCGTCGCGGCCATGAGGGCATCCGGCCGGGAGCGGAGCGCTTCCACCAGCAGGGCCGCCCGGCCGGCGTTGCGCGCCGCGTCGGCGTGCCCGATCGTCTCCGGGAGCAGCTTTCGCGCCGCCTTCGTGGAGGAGGTGGAGCCAGGCACGAACGCCACCGGCGCGATCGCTGGACTGACCGGAGCGCCGACGGCGTGCGCGCCGCGTTCGTCAGTCCAGGCGATCGTCAGCCCACCCCGCAGGCACGCGGCCACGTTGTCCGGATGCCCCTCCAGCGATGCGGCGAACTCCAGCGCAGCGTCGTCGTCCATCCGCTCCGCGCCGTTGACGACAAGCCCGCGAGCCGCGATGACGCCGGCAACGATCGCGGCGGCCGACGACCCGAGGCCACGGCCGTGCGGGATTCGATTCGCGCACACGACCTCGAGGCCGGATGGAGCGCCGCCGAGCACTCGAAACGTCGCCTTCATCGACTTGACCACCAGGTTCCGCGCGTTGCGTGGAACGCTCGCGGCGCCCATGCCGGCAACGTCGATGTGCAGCCCCGGCTCGTCCATGACACGGACGACGACGTCGTCGTACAGAGCGAGAGCCAACCCTAGGGAATCGAAGCCTGGCCCCAAATTCGCGCTGGTGGCGGGCACGCGCACCCGTAACGGAGCAGCGCGGAACGACGGTCCGCCTCGACGTGCCACCTAGAGGTCCAACGCCTCGGCGGCGGCGGCCACGTCGGCTGGAATCGTGATCGGCGCCGGCGCACCGGCGATCGCCCACTCGGGGTCCTTGAGACCGTTGCCGGTCACCGTGCACACGACCCGCTGACCGCTCGGCAATGAGCCGTCGCGGTGCGCCTGGAGCAGACCGGCGACGCTGGCCGCGCTCGCCGGCTCGACGAACACACCTTCTTCTCTTGCCAGCAGTCGGTACGCCGCGAGGATGTCGCGGTCGGTCACCGCCTCGATCGCGCCCCCGGACTCGTCACGTGCCGCGAGCGCCTGCTCCCACGACGCGGGGTTGCCGATCCGGATCGCCGTCGCGATCGTCGAGGGCTTCGCCACAGGCGCGCCGTTCACGATGGGGGCGGCACCGGCGGCCTGGAAGCCGCGCATCACCGGCCGTTTGCTCGCCGTCCCGTCTGCGGCGTACTCGGAGTACCCGCGCCAGTAAGCGGTGATGTTGCCGGCGTTACCGACCGGCAGGCAGTGCACGTCGGGCGCGTCGCCCAGGGCATCGCAGATCTCGAACGAGGCGGTCTTCTGACCCTCGATGCGGAACTCGTTGACGGAGTTCACCAGCGACACCGGGTGATGATCAGCAAGATCGCGCGCCAGGTTGAGGCAGTCGTCGAAGTTGCCGTCCACCTGCAGCAGGCGGGCGCCATGGACGAGGGCCTGGGCGAGCTTGCCCATCGCGATCTTTCCTTGCGGCACCAGGACCGCGCACAACATTCCGGCGCGCACCGCGTAGGCCGCGGCACTTGCAGAGGTGTTGCCGGTCGACGCGCAGATGACCGCCCTGGAACCTTCCTCCGCCGCCTTGCTGATCGCCATGGTCATGCCACGGTCCTTGAACGAACCGGTCGGGTTCAGGCCTTCTACTTTCAGGTGTACGTCGCAACCGGTCGCCGCGGACAGCCGCGGCGCCGGAACCAGCGGCGTGCCACCTTCGCGAAGCGTGACCACGGGAGTCGCGTCGGTGACCGGCAGACGATGCCTGAACTCCTCGATCACCCCGCGCCACGGCGAGGTGGTGACGGCGGTCTGAGTCATCCCGCTCCCCCTTCGACCCGCATCACACTTGCCACCGCGCGGACCGCGTCGAGTCCTCGCAGCTCGTCAATCGTTGCCGCCAGCGCCGCGTCAGTCGCCTCGTGCGTCACGAGGACCAGCGTCGCATCATCGCCGTGACCCTCCTGGCGCACCGTCTGGATCGACACATCGTGGACGGCGAACGCCTGCGCAACGTTCGCGAGCACGCCTGCCTTGTCGGCGACGTCGAGGCTCACGTGGTAGCGCGTGACGGTCTCACCCATGGGACGGATTCGAAGCTGCGCGTAGGAGGAGTCACCCTGCCCGCGGGCGTCGCTGAGCCGGTTGCGACACACGGCAACCAGATCACCGAGCACCGCACTCGCGGTTGGCGCTCCCCCGGCACCACGGCCGTAGAACATGAGCTGACCGGCGGCGTCAGCCTCGATGAACACCGCGTTGTACGCGTCGCGCACCCCGGCGAGGGGATGGCTGAGCGGCAGGATCGCTGGATGCACCCGAACGCCGATGGAGTCCTTGCCGGTGTGGTCGGGACCGCGTTCGGCGATCGCCAGCAGCTTCACGACCCCGTTCATCTCCCGCGCGGTCGCGACGTCACCGGCCGTGACGTCCGAGATCCCCTCGCGATAAACGTCGGAGGCAGTGACGCGGGTGTGGAACGCGAGTCCGGCCAGGATGGCCGCCTTTGCCGCGGCATCGAAGGCCTCGACATCCGCGGTTGGGTCGGCCTCGGCATAGCCGAGCGCCTGGGCCTCCTCCAGCGCTTCGTTGAAGCCGGCTCCGGTGGAGTCCATCTTCGTCAGGATGTAGTTCGTGGTGCCGTTGACGATGCCCATCACCCGAGTGACGCGGTCGCCGGCGAGTGACTCGCGCAGCGGCCGAAGGAGCGGGATCGCCCCGGCGACGCTGGCCTCGCAGTACAGGTCGGCATTGCCGCGCCGAGCCGCGTCGTACAGGGTCGCACCGTCCTCGGCGAGGAGTGCTTTGTTGGCCGTCACCACCGAGACACCGCGCTCGAGCGCCGAGACGAGAAGGGAACGAACCGGCTCGATGCCGCCGATCACTTCGATGACGACGTCGAGGTCGTCGCGGCCGACCAACGACTCCGCGTCGGCGGTGAACAGCGATGGATCGACGGGGATGTCACGGACGCGTTGCGGGCGCCGCACCGCGATGCCGACAAGCTCGAGCTCGGCACCGATCCGCGCAGCGAAGTCGGCTCGCTGCACCTCGAGGAGGCGCGCGACCTCGCTGCCGACGACACCGCACCCCAGCATCGCGACCTTCAGGGTCGTTTGGCTGCTCATTCGGGGTCCCCGCGGAATTGTGAGCGCAGCGAGCAATTTCGTGGGGTGATCATCCCAGGTCCAGCCCGAGCAGGTCGTCGACGGTCTCGCGTCGCAGCAACACCCGACTCTCGCCGTCCTTGACCGCGACGACGGGCGGGCGCGGCACGGAGTTGTAGTTGCTCGCCATCGACCGGCAGTAGGCGCCGGTGGCCGCAACCGCGATCAGGTCGCCCGGCGCGAGGTCGCCCGGCAGCCAGGTGTCGCGCACGACGATGTCGCCGGCTTCGCAGTGCTTGCCGACGATCCGCGCGAGCATCGGTCGGGCCTCACTGGTACGCGAGGCAAGAACGCATGTGTACGACGAGCCGTACAGCGCAGTCCGGATGTTGTCGCTCATGCCGCCGTCGACGCTGACGTAAGTGCGGATGTGATCGACATCTTTGATCGTGCCGACCTCATAAATCGTGACGCCGGCCGGACCGACGATGGCGCGCCCGGGTTCGAAGGCGAGGCGCGGCACCGCCAGCGACGAGGCCGCGCATTCGCGGTCGACGATCGCGCGGAGCTGCTTCGCGATGTCCGCGACATCAGCCGGGTCGTCGTCGTCGACGTAGGCGATGCCGAGGCCACCGCCGAGGTCGAGCTCGGGCAGCTCGATGCCCAGCGCGTCACGGATCGCGGCCAGCAGCCCGACGACGCGGTGCGCCGCAACCTCGAAACCGGCGGTGTCGAAGATCTGTGAGCCGATGTGGCTGTGGAGCCCAACGAGTTCGAGTGATGGCAGGGCGGCGATGCGGCGTACCGCTTCCAACGCCGCGCCGCTGGCCAGCGAGAAGCCGAACTTCTGATCCTCGTGCGCGGTGGCGATGAACTCGTGGGTGTGCGCCTCGACACCGACCGTGACCCGCACCAGCACCTTCTGCCGAACGCCGGCAGCCTCGGCAGCGTGCGCGAGCCGCGCGATTTCGAGGTCACTGTCGACGACGATTCGCCCGACGCCCGCCGACAGCGCCTGGGCCAGCTCGGCCGGAGACTTGTTGTTGCCGTGGACCAGAATCCGCTCCGCGGGAAACCCTGCCGCGAGCGCAGTCGCGAGCTCACCGCCGGTCGCGACGTCGAGGGAGAGGTCTTCCTCGAGCACCCACTGCGCGACGGCCTTCGACAAAAACGCCTTGGCTGCGTAGTAGATGTCGGTGTCCGGCCCGAACGCCGCGCGGTATCCGCGGCAGCGCTCCCGGACGTCGTCCTCGACCAGGATGTACGCCGGGCTGCCGTGCTCGGCGACCAGATCGCGGACGTCGCAGCCGCCGAGCCGCAAAACGCCGTCGACTCGCTCCGTGCCGAGCGGCCAGATCGCCCGGTTGATCTCGGCGAGCTCTGCTGGTGGGGTGCCGATCGCCGGCCGCGACGGGGTGATGTCGCCGTGCAGCGCACCAGCGGGATGCGGCCTGGTCACCGCGTCACATCCGCTCTGGGGCGCTGACGCCCAGCAGACCTAGCCCATTGGCAAGGACGACGCGGGTCGCCTCGACCAGCCAGAGCCTCGCCCGGGTGGTGTCGGTCGCCGGCTCGTCGCCCATCGGCAGCACGCGGCAGGCGTCGTAGAACCGGTGGTAGGTGCCGGCGAGGGACTCGAGATAGCGAGCGACCCGGTGGGGCTCCCGCAGCTCGGCGGCGCTGGTGACGACGCGAGGAAACTCGCCGAGTGCGCCGAGGAGCTCGCCTTCCTGCGGCTCCGCCAACAGGCTGGGGTCGTAGTCATCACCCCGGGTGATGCCGAGCTCCACAGCGTTGCGGAGCAGGGACGAGATCCGGGCATGCGCGTACTGGACGTAGAACACCGGGTTGTCGCTGGTCTGCTTGGCCCACAGGTCGAGGTCGATGTCGATCGGCGAGTCGGTGCTGTAGCGACTGAGCGCGTAACGCGCGGCATCGACGCCGAGCAGGTCGACCAGGTCGGTCATCCAGATGATCGTCCCGGCCCGCTTGCTCATCCGGAACGGCTCACCGTCCTTGAGCAGGTTGACGAGCTGGCCGATCAGCACCTCGACGTTCTTGTCGGGGTCGTCGCCGAAGGACGCACAGACGGCCTTGAGCCGGCCGACGTACCCATGGTGGTCAGCGCCGAGCATGTAGATGAGCCGGTCGAAACCGCGCTCGCGTTTGTCGAGGTAGTACGCGCAGTCACCGGCGAAATAGGTCCACTCACCATCACTCTTGCGAACGACCCGGTCCTTGTCGTCACCGAAGTCAGTGGTCCGCAGCCATACTGCGCCGTCCTGCTCGAATACGTGGCCATGCGCGCGCAGCGACGCGAGTGCCGCGTCGAGCTCGCCCTTGTCCCGCATCGCCTGCTCCGAGAAGTACACGTCGAACTCGACCCCGAACTCCGCCAGTGACTTGCGAATCTCAGCGAGCATTAACTCCATGCCTTCACGCCGAAAGATCGCGAGCGCATCCGGCTCAGCCATCGTCGTGATGTCAGGGTGCGCCGCGACGATTCGGTCGGCGATAGCGGTGACGTAGTCGCCGACGTACCCGTCCTCCGGTGCTTCGTGGCCGAGCGCTGCAGCCCGCAACGACTCGGCGAACCGGTCGACCTGTACGCCGGCATCGTTGAGGTAGTACTCGCGCGTGACGTCGGCGCCGGCTGCCGTCAGGATGCGGCCGAGCGCGTCGCCGAGCGCGGCCCAGCGGGTGTGTCCGAGGTGGATCGGTCCGGTCGGGTTGGCGGAGACGAATTCGAGGTTGACCTTCTCCTTGGACAGAGTGTCGCTGGTGCCGTACGCCGAGCCGGCCGCGACGATCAGCCGTGCCAGCTCACCCTGCGCGGCGTCGGACAGCGTGATGTTGAGGAAACCCGGCCCGGCCACCTCGACTGCCGCGATCGAGGTACTCGTGCGCAGGTGGGCCGCGATCGCCTCCGCTACGTCGCGCGGCGGCCGACCGGCCGGTTTGGCGAGCTGCAGCGCAGCGTTCGTCGCGTAGTCCCCGTGGTCCCGGTTCTTGGGCCGCTCGATGACGACCGAATCCGGCGGTGTGACGGCAAGGTCCCCCGCGTCGACCGCAGCACGAATCGCGGACACGACGGCCTCAGCCAGATCCGCGGGAGTCACCACACAAGGCTATCGGGCAGGCGGTGCACGGCTCCCGTGATTTGTTACGCGGGCACCGACAGGGACAGCGCGAAGTCCTCGCGCGGGTCGGTCCACCATTCGGCGAGCCGGAATCCGGCGGCTTCGAGCTCGGCCGCCACCGTGTCCTTGCGGAACTTCGCCGAGATCTCCGTCCGCGTCAGCTCGCCGTCGGCGAAGTCGACGGTCAGGTCGAGGTCTTCGATCCGCACGCGCTGGTCACCGTCGGAGCGCAGGTGCATCTCGATCCATTCCGCCGAGTCGTTCCACAGCGCGACATGGCTGAACGCCTCGATGTCGAAGTCGGCATGGAGCTCGCGGTTGATGACGGCGAGCACGTTGCGGTTGAACTCCGCCGTCACGCCGTCCTTGTCGTCGTAGGCCCACACGAGCCGGTCGGCATCCTTGACGAGGTCCGTCCCCAGCAGGAAGGAGTCACCAGGGTTCAGCGTGGCCCGCAACGCCGCCAGGAACTCGGCCCTGGCATCGGGCGGGAGGTTCCCGATCGTCGAGCCGAGGAATGCGACCATCCGTCTGCCGGTCTTCGGGATCGCACCGAGGTGATGTTCGAAGTCACCGACGACCGCGCAGACGTCGACACCGGGATACTCCCCGGCGATCGCCGTGCTCGCGGCGTGCAGCACCGTCGAATCGACGTCGAACGGCACAAAGGTTCGCAGCACGCCGGCTCCTGCGAACGCATCGAGCAGGATGCGCGTCTTCTCCGAGGTGCCGCTCCCGAGCTCGACCAGGGTGTCCGCGCCACTCGCCGCGACGATGGCGGCCGCCCGGTCGAGCAGGATCGAGCGCTCGGTGCGTGTCGGGTAGTACTCCTCGAGCCTGGTGATCTCGTCGAACAGCTCGCTGCCCCGCTCGTCATAGAAGTACTTCGGCGGGAGCGTCTTCGGCGTGGCGGTGAGACCGGCCCGCACGTCTGCGCGCAGGGAGTCGTGGTAGGACGTCGGCGACAAGTGGGTCACCATGCTCACGGTCATCAGGTGGGCTCCAGAGGGGTGACGGACAATCCGTCGGCGGTGACGTCGACGAGGTGACGGTCAGGGACGTCGACCCAGCCCGGGTCGTCGTCGTACGGCTCGCTCGCGACCACGACACCAGCAGCGGTCACGAGGTAGCTGAGCGTGTCGCCCCACGTCGTCGCGAGGACCCGCGATCCGTTGGACAACAACAAGTTCAGCCTGGCTTGCGGGTCGCGGCCACCGAGGTCGCAGACGATGTCGCCGAGCGACTCCGGTCCGGCCGTGAACACGTGCGCCGCGACCATCGCCGCGTCGCACAGCGACTCGGCCACCGCGGTGGCAGGCAGCACGGTCCGGTCGATCCGGCCGTTGTGTGACAGCAGCCATCGACCGTCCGTGAACGGCGCCACGGCGGTGTCCTCGATCGGCATGCCCACGGTCGCCGACCGCACCGCGGCCACAGCGCACGTGGTCGAGATGGTCGGCGCGACAGAGGCGAACGAGGCGTCGTGCCACAGCGGGCGCGACGCCCGCCACCGGGCCGGCAGAGCGCGACCTTCGGCGAAGAACCCGACACCCCAACCGTCGGCATTCACCAAGCCATGCTGCTGCCGTCGCGGCGCGTAGGACTGCACGAGCAACGAGTGCGGCGGTTCGAGCACAAGGTCGGCGAGACTGCGCGGCTCCCCCAGCCAGGCAATGTGCCGGCACATCAGCGAACTCCGGGCCGGCGCATCAGACGTCCCAGGCGAGACGGAGGCCGCTGAAGATCTGACGCCGGATCGGGTAGTCCCAGTTTCGAAACGATGGCCGGATCGAGGTCGCACCGACGGCCCACGACCCGCCACGCAGCACGCGATAGTCCGGGCCGAAGAACGGCTCGCTGTACGTCGCGTAGAGCATCGGGGTGAAGCCTGGCCACGGCGACAATGTCGAGGCCGTCCACTCCCAGACATCGCCGATCAACTGCTCGACGCCGTACGCCGAGGCTCCCGCCGGGTACGCACCGACCGGGGCCGGACGAAGCGCATCACCGCCCAGGTTGGCGCGGTCACTGGTCGGCGGCTCATCACCCCACGGCCAGCGACGGCGGCGGCCAGCAGCGGGATCCCACGCGCACGCCTTCTCCCATTCCACCTCGGTCGGCAGTCGGGCACCGGCCCACGCCGCGTAGGCCTCAGCCTCGTAGAAACAGATGTGCTGGACCGGCTCGTCCGCCGGAATGTCCTCGTCGTACCCGAACCTTCGCCGCGAGCCGTCCTTCGCCCAGAACATCGGCGCGTCGAGCCCGCTGTCCACCCGATGCGACCAGCCCGCGTCCGACCACCAGGTCCGGGTATCGTAGCCCGCGTCGTCGATGAAGGCCTGCCACTCCGCGTTCGTGACCGGCAGCCGTGCGAGGCGGAAGCTCGGCACATCGACGACGTGCGCGGGACGCTCGTTGTCCAGCGACGCGGGCTCTGCGTCAGCATCGACGCCCAGAACGAACTCACCGCCGGGGATCAGGACCGCATCGCGCGCTACGTCGCGCGGCGGCGGGAGCGCAGCGCCACGCCCGAGCAGCGGAACGCCGTCGCGGAGCTGATGCGTCGCGAGCATCGTCTCGTCGTGCTGTTGCTCGTGCTGCACGATCATCGAGAACGGAAACAGGTCCTCGGCTCGCTCGAGACGCTCGAAGACCCGGCCCCGGACGCCTGCGATGAAAGCCCGCGACTCACGCGCGTTCAGCAGCGGCAGCGTCGGCCGTTCCGCGCGGGGATGCAGGAAGGCGTCGTAGAGCTGGTCGACCTCGGCGGGCAGCACGGCGTCGCGGCGCGGGTCGCCACCGCGGAGCACCCAGAAGTCCTCCTGCTGGCCGACGTGGGCGAGGTCCCAGACGAGCGGCCCCATCAACGGGTGGTGCTGGGACGTCAGATCGATCTCGTCGATGTCGGTCAGCGTCAGGGTTCGGGTGCGCGCGGCCTCCAGATCGACGGCGATGTCCTCACGCATCAACATCGACCTCGCGCGCCAACGCCTCGAGAGCGGCGAGGGGCCCGTCCGCCTCGCACCGTGCCGCCACCTCGTCACCCGGCGTGCGACCGCTCTCGACGAGCTCGGCGTACGCCGTCATCTGCGGCCGCAGCAACAGCGGTGCCCGGTCGACGGCGAGCTCGACGCAGTCCCGCGCCGCGCGGTGCAGCGAGGGATGGTGAAGTCCGTCGCGAGCGGCGATCGTCCAGGCATCGGTCAGAGGGGCGCAGATCTCGGCTGCCCGATCGCCGGCGATCGGGTCGTCCATCAGCGTCGCGGCGATCCCGGCGAGTCCCGGCCACCACTTCTGCGGGACCGCGTCGATGCAACGGACCTCGAGGAAGCCCCGCAGGCGCACCGGCGGGAACAACGTCGACAGGTGGTAGTCGAGGTCCGCGGCGGTGGCGGGGCGACCTAGGTCGGCTGCGCCGGACACCCAGTCCTCGAACGACACGCGAGTGGTGATCGGTGAGACCTCGCTGGTCACTGGATCGTTCACGAGCATCACCGGCGCGAGCAGTGCATAGCTCGCCCACTCGTCCTCCGGATGAGGACCGCCGAGCAACGGGCCGCAGCGAGCCTGGTCGATCTCGCCCCAGGCCTGCTGGCGCATCGACTTCCAGCCGGTGGTGCGACCGGCGAGGTACGGCGAGCACGCCGAGATCGCGACCAGGATCGGGCCGAGCTGATGGAGGCGACTGACCCGAGTCGACCAGCGCTCCGCCGGGCCGGCATTGATGTTGACCTGCAGGGCTGCGGTCGAACACATCATCGCCGCACCTGGGTTCGCGCTGCCCGTGGCCAGGAAGTGCTGCTCCATCGCGGCGTACCGGCCTTTGGGCGACATCCGCTCCGGGGGACGTGCAGGGTCGGCGCCGAGGGCGACCAACGCCAATTGCTCGGTAGTGAAAGCGGCGCTGAGCGCGCGGCGATCGGCGTCCAGGGCGGCCACCGCGCTGGTGATCTCGGTCGTCGGCAGCGTCGAGAGCTCGACTTGGCCGCCGGGCTCGAGCGTCACCGCGCTGCCACACGGCATCGGGGCGAGCTCGGCGACGAGACCGACCAAGCGGTCCCAGGCCACGCGGCGCGCCGGCACGGCGAGGTCGACGACGTGGAACTCGAGCTCGAGCCCGACCGTGCCGATCGAGCTCTCGGTGAGCGCACCGCGGGAGATCAGCTCACGGGTGTCATCGACCGAGGCAAGCGGCCTGGACTCAGGGATGGCCGTGACGAGGCGAAGCGGCGCCTCGGCGGCTCCAGTACAACCAGCGGACATCCGCCCCCTCCAGGTCCGGACCGGCTGCCGGGCAGCCGCGGGTCGGTGCGGGGGCGGCCGGTTGCTCCGGCCGTCCTCAACTCCATCCTTACCTTGGTCCGAGCGGAGGGCAAACCCGTTACAGCTGGACTTCTTCGCAACGTCAACAATCCGGACACCACGATGTCCAGGTTTGTGCTCACTCCCCGAGGGAGCGCACCACCTCGATCAGCTCGTCGGGATCGAACGGCTTGGTGAGATACGCGTCCACGCCGATCCGTTCGCCACGCTGGAGATCTGCCTCCTGGGCCCGGGCCGAGAGCAGCACGATTTTGATGTGCTTGGTGTCGGGGTTCTCACGCAGCCGCTCCGCGGTGGACCAACCGTCGAGGCGAGGCATCATGACGTCGAGAGTGACGACATCCGGATTGGCGTCGCCAACCTTCTCGAGTGCGTCCTGCCCGTCGACGGCGGGTACAACCACGAAGCCTTCGAGCTCGAGATTCACGGTGATCAGCTGTCGGATCACGTCGTCGTCCTCGACGACGAGGACCCGCAGCGGCATCACACGAGGCTACCGGCCGGTACGTCGATCCGACTCCGACTACGGGTGTGGCCCCGCGGGTATCGGCATGGGTGTGAGATTCGCGGCGACGTTATGTCGCTAGCCACGACCGCCGACGCGTTCCAGCGGCGGCACCGCTGGGCGTCCTTTCCGATCGGCGTCATCTACAAGTACAACGACGACCAAGGCAGCAACCTGGCGGCGCTGATCACCTATTACGGCTTTCTCTCCTTGTTTCCCTTGCTACTGCTGCTGTCGAGCATCCTCGGGTTCGTCCTCCGCAGCGACACCGCGCTCCAGCATCAGGTGTTGCACTCCACACTTGCGCAGTTCCCGATCATCGGCGGCGACCTCGCCCAACCGAAGCGGCTCGGCGGTCACGGCTTCGGGCTGGCGGTCGGGATCATCGGCAGCCTGTACGGCGGGATGGCCGTCGCATCGGCCGGGCAGAACGCGATGAACACGATCTGGGCCGTACCGCGCAACGAGCGTCCCAACCCACTGACCTCGCGGCTGCGAAGCTTGTTGTTGCTCGCAACCGTCGGCATCGGGGTGCTGCTCACGTCGGTGCTCGCTGCGCTGGCCGGCTCGGCGCACGCGTACGGCGCGACGATGGGCGGCACGCTTCGCGTCGTACTGACCGTCGGCGCAGTGGTGGTCAACGCAGGACTCTTCCTCTTGGCCTTCCGCATCGCCACGGCCACCGATGTTGCGTGGCGCTCGCTGCTGCCCGGCGCCTGCGTGGCGGCGGTCGCCTGGCAGCTCCTGCAGCTCTTCGGCACCGCCTATGTCGGCCACGTGGTGAAGCACGCGTCCGCCACCGACGGCGTCTTCGCCCTCGTCCTGGGACTGATCGCTTGGATCTATCTCGGTGCGGTCGTGGTGCTGCTGTGCGCCGAGAGCAACGTGGTGCGGGCCCGCGAGCTGTACCCGAGGGCGCTGCTCACACCGTTCACCGACGACGTCGAGCTGACACCCGGAGACGAGCGGTCATACCGAGATACTGCGAGGGCGCAGCGCTTTAAAGGGTTCCAACGCATCTGGGTATCCTTCCGCCGCCACGACCGGGACGCTGCGGACACATAGCGCTGCTAATCTCTGTGCGTCCCGAGCCCCCGTAGCTCAGGGGATAGAGCATCGCCCTCCGGAGGCGGGAGCGCAGGTTCGAATCCTGCCGGGGGCACTTTGTGCCGGGGGCACTGTGTGCCGGGGGACACTGCCGGGGGTCACTGCCGGGGACACTGTGCCGGGGACACTGCCGGGGGCACGGACTGCCGGGGGCACGGACCAGTCCTCCGCCTTTCCGCGGCGGTTTGGTCGCTCGAGTAGTCGGTCAGCGTGATCTCCACGTCCGGGTCTGTCAATGCTTCCGTGAGGGCGCCGGCCATGCAAAAGTTCATGGAGCCTGACTGGCGACGTTAGCGGCGAGTTCGTACGCGCGGATGGTCCGCTGAAGTGCAGCCACTGTCTCGGCGTGACTGGCGGCCGTCTCCGTCGCAAGCCTCGTGGCCCTGGCGATCGCTGCGAGGTTGGCGTCGAGGGCGCCCTTCATCTCGGCCAGCGCGATGCGTACGTTTGGATCCCCAGGGGTTTCGGCGACGTTCCGCTGTCGGGCACGGACAGCCGCAACACCGTGTAGGTCGGGATGGCGGTCGCAGAAGCGAAGGAGTGCGGACCATGAGTACAAGCGAGCTCCGGCGACCGTCCGAACCACTTCGAGAGGCTGATCTGCAAGCTCCGACCAGTTCCGCAGGGTCGTGGAACTGATGCCTGCCTGCTTCGCCAGCGCAGCCCGGCTCATCAGCTCTGCGTCGAGTGTGGCCATGAGCGTTCCTGTCAGGTATGCAAATATGCGGCGAGTCTCCCCGCACATATTCGCGTATGTGTCAGCATGACGTCCATGCTTCACCCCCTCAGATGGGAGCACCCCCTGGGCCCGTCGGACGTTGATAAGGGTGGCGTTCAGCTCGTCCGACGTGGGGCACAGGCAGCCGGAGTCGCGGGTGATGCCCTCGTAGTGGTGGACCTCGCGGAGCAGGAGCGAAGACAACATCTCGGGCTCGGCGCGATCACATCGTTGGGCCTGATCGACGCACTGATGAACCTGCCTTTGCGCACACCTGTGCGCAGGTGCGACCTCGCGTGCACGACGGTGGATCGACTGGTCGGGGCACCGGACGCCGTGGTTTCGATGGACGGCGACTGGGTCACTCGCTGGTTGACGCCGCCGTTGACGGTGATTGGGGTTGCTGTGCGTGGCGACTCATGGAGCCAGCTGAGCCGCCGGGTATGGCCTTTCGCAGCGTTCGCTCAGCAGATTGTGTTGCTGGATTCGATGCCGGCGAGATCGTCGGAGCTGCTGTGGGAGGCGCAGCTCGCGGGTGTGGGAGTTTGGGCCGAGTCCGACGGTCAGTACCAGGCGCTCACCCGGCCGGAACCGTTCACCCGTCGATACTGGAAACCCGCGGGGTGGCGGTTCGCGGAACGCGCCTACCGGGCGCAGATCACTTCCAGCGACCCGCCGGGCTGGTCTCACGCATCTCTGGATCGTCCAGCTCACACAATGCTCGAAGGGTTCGATCCGCTTCTACGGGAGCGGCCTGACTGCTAAGGCTTGCGTGTCGGAGGAATGCCTCGACCCGTTGCTGGTTGAGCCACCCCGGACGTTGGTCGGCCGGCTGTGCAGTGATCTCAGCGGCCAGGTCGCGGGCGGCATGCAGGTTGTGCCGGATGATGTTGGGCTTGTCGAAGTCGGTGGCCTCGAAGAGATCGAGCGGCCGGTTGCACTGGTCGCAGAACGGCGATGGGCTGTTGGCGTACCAGTCGGCGTAGACGTCGGGGCTACGAGTGTCGAGGACCGGCCGTAGGAACAACCCGGGCAGGAAACCCTTCGCCAGGGGCTGACCGCCGGTGTCGCCGGGGCGTCGAGGCCATCGCCGGGCGCTGGAGGCTCCGACGGCGACCCAGCCGGCACCGTGTGCGATGGCGTCGGTGGCGGTGAGGATGTCGACGCCGATAATCCAGCTGCCGGGGAAGCGCTGGAGGAGAGTGCGAAGCCCCCGGAGTCGGTCGTAGCTGGCGAGCGGCGTGCGCTTGTCGGCGAAAATGAACGCGAGCTGCCGAGCGGGCGTGTTGGCCAGGTCGTCGAGGAAGTCCGCGAGGTGCCGGCTGTCGAGTGCGGCGGCGTCGGTCGCTACGAGGGTGACGAGGTTGGGCACGGTGGCCTCGGCGGTCGCGGCGAGAACCGCTTGGAGTACCTGGCGCTGTCCCAGGGGGACGAAGCGAGATGGAGTGAGGATCGCAGTCGCGTGCGATGCGTCGAGGGCGGCGGTGGCCCATTCGTCGAGGTCGTATAGGGGGAGGCCGTCGTGAAGCTCGGTGGGCGCGGCCTCGGTGGCGGTGGCGGCGTGCCAGTGCCTGGTGTCCACGACGACCGCGGGGCAACCGGCGGCGCGAATGCTCGCCACCTCGCGGACCGCGTCGGTCGAGCTGACCATCAGCGCGGTGTTGGTCGTGGTGCAGTGCTCGGTGGCGACTGCCAGCTCGTTGCAGGTGGAGGTCTCTGAAGCAACGACCCCAAGGTTCTCAGGGGTCGGCAACGGGAGGTCCATCGATGCACTATCACTCACCGAGCAGACACCTTTGCTGCGACACGCGGAGGGGCGGTCACCCTTGGCTCCCCTTGCAGGGCCCAGATGCGCCTCGCGGTTGGTCTGCCTGCGGGAGCGCGATCACGCGCGACCACGACGGCGCAGCCAACCCGCGAGTCGTCGATTCCGAAGCTGGGGCCCCGTCGGTGCCACAAGCTCGACCGGCTGCGCACGGCGGAGAGCGCGCGCGGCTTCGGCCGCAGGGTGTGGTCCGGTGATGGTGAGTCCGCTGTCGTCGGCGAGCCCTAGCAGGCTGGTGGAGAACGGGCACGTCGGATAGCAGTCGGCGGTGTCGTGGTCGGTGGTGCCGGTCGTCCAGTGGTGCAGCGAGGCGCCGACGTCGGGGGTGTCGGAGGGTGCGAGGACAGCGCGGAGCAGCTCGAGGGTCTCGGCGGCGGCGCAGGCCATGCTGAAGGCGAAGACGTTCTCGCCGCGACGCAGATGGTGGTCGGCGGGGAGCCCGCTGATATAGGTCGGGTCGTCGAGGAGTCCTTGGCGTTCGAGCGCGACGTCGGCGGGGTCGTACTGGCCGAGGCATTCCAGGCAGCGGCGCCCGGGGCCGACAAGGTGGGCGCGCCATTCGGCGCCGACGAGGTGCCCGTCGGGCACGTCGACGGCGACGCCTCCGTCGACGACGGGGATGAGGTGTGCGTAGGCCGCGGCGTTGAGGGCGAACCGTGGCCAGGGTCGGTCGACGCAGCAGAACAGGACGTCGCAGTCCAGTGCCCGGCTCCACCCTGCGGCCTCGACGACGGAGTGGTCGTAGGTGGTGATCGTGGCGTCGGTCGCGACCGCGTGGGAGTGGAGGCTGCTGGCGAGGAGCTCGCTCTTGCCGCGGCCGATGTCGCTGCTGGTGGCGTGCAGGAGTCGGTCGAGGTTGTGTTCCTCGACCAGGTCGAAGTCGATGATGTCGATCTGGCGAAAGCCGGTCCGGGCCAGGGCCTCGCCGACCAGTGCGGCGACCGACCCGGCGCCGATGACGCCGACGCGCATGCGGGCCAGGTCGTCTTGGGCCGGCTGTCCCCAGGCCTGGACGGTTCGGGTGAGGCGGACCGTCGGCTCGGCTGGTGGCAGTAGGTGTGGGTCGTAGCTCATGCGGATCTGCGAGCCGATGACCCGCACCGACGTAGCCCAGGCGGGTTCGGGGTCGAGGTCGGTGACCGGCCAGAACCGGGCGGAGTAGGTCTTGTTGCCCGACCCGTAGGTCATGCCGAGGAGCGGGTGGCCGGTGAGGACGTCGGCCTGGACGGCGTGTCCGGCCTCTGCGTTGTGATCGTCGCGGGAGAGGCGCTGCCATGTGGTGGCGCCCGGATGGGTGTGGAGCAGGGCCAGGCCGAGGCCGGACGCGGCGGCTCGCCCCGCGGCCCGCAGGAAGTAGGCACTGGTGAAGGACGCGTTGCCGTGGACCTCGCGGTCGCCGGCGTCGGGCAACACGACATCGACCAGGATCGCGGTGTCACGGGTGGCGCCGGTGGAGCGGCGGTAGGTCGCGAAGCAGATGTCCTCCTGCCCGTCGGCGCGGGTGAGGTGCTGGGCGAGGACTCGCTCGACGTCGCCGGGGATAGCAACGGACCACGTTCGAGCGGGCGGATCCGTGGAGTCGGATCCGGGGCCTCGGCCGGTCGTCTGCTCCAACGGTGTGCTGGTCATCGGGATCCTTCGGTGCCTCAGGCTGCGGTGGCGACGAACTGGGAGAACAGCTTGCGGAGGTGGGCGAGGTAGTCCGAGGCGCTGCGCGCGGACTGTGGCCAGTCGGGGTAGGGCCGGGACCAGTAGATCCAGGCCGGCCCGAGGGTGCTGGCGTGGTGGGCGCTGTCGCCCGGGTGCTGCAGGCGTGGCGAGACGTGGACACCCCCGGGCGGGTTGATCGGGAAGTCGGGCGCCTGCAGCCCGATCTGCACCGTGGTGCCGGCATGCGCGCCGACCGGCACCACGTAGGGGAAGGTCACGAAGTCGCCGGTGATGCTGGCGGCGTAGCCCTCGGCGATGAGCGCTTCCTGCAGGTCGGCGAGCGCCATCAGCTGACCGGGGTCGGGCCCTTGGACACCGTGATGAACGTCTCGTCCTGGTGCAGGTCGAGCTCGGTGTCGGGGTTCGGGTAGGGGGTCTGGTGCCGGCCTTGCACGCGGACGAGCTCACGGCGGGCCGGGTCGTGGCCGGATGCGCGGACCAGCGCGCCGGCCGTCGTGTGCCGTGGAGAGTGGACGTGCTTGCGGTCCACGAGGACAGTGACCTCGTGGTGCTGGTGGAGCGGTTCGGCGGTCGTCGTCATGATCGATTACTTTCGTTCGATGGGATCAAGCGCGACTGCACTTGATTTTCGTGCAAGATCAGCGTCCCATGCTTCTACCGGATGCACAAGCGCACTGGTCTGGCGTGTTGCCCGGACAGCCAGCGAGAGGGATGCGATGGTGTCCGCATGTCCGGCGCCCGTGAAGGTTGATGACTCGTTGACGGTCTCCGGCGAACCGAGCACTCCGGTCACGACACCGTCGGAGGCCGCCGCGCTGTTCTCCGGCCAGCGCCTTCGTCTCGCCCGCGAGACCCGCGGGCTCAGTCAGCGGGAGCTGTCAGATCGGACCTCGATCACGGCGGCTGCCATCTCGCAGTTCGAGAAGGGCAGCAGTCGGCCGAGCGCCGCCACGGTGGTCGAGCTCAGCGACGGCCTGAAGTTCCCGTTGCAGTTCTTCGCAGCAGGCATCGCCCCAACAAGTACGGCTGACCTGGACCTCGATCTGATCGACGGGTTTGGTCACTTCCGATCCTTGCGGTCGATCACCGCCGCGCAGCGAAGGCAAGCTCTGTCGGTCACCCACCTGGTTCGGGACATCACCGCGGTGCTGGGCCGTGACGTCCGCCTGCCTGCGCGTGACATTCCTTGGCTCCCGATCGCCGACGACGACGAGAGCGGCGCGGAGTCGAGAGCCGCTGAGGTCCGCCGGGCCTGGGGTGTCGGGCCAGGTCCGGTCCCCGATGTTCTGCGGCTGCTCGAACAGCACGGGGTGGTCGCCGCCCGCCACGGCATCGAGACGTCCGCTGTGTCAGCCTTCAGCGTCCCGTTCGTCGAACATCCGGTCGTCGTCCTGCACAAGCACGGCGCCAAGCGCGATCGCGACCGTTTCAGCGCGAGCCACGAGCTCGGCCACATCGTCATGCACGAGCCGGACCAGGCTCTTGCCAGCAAGACAGTCGAGACGCAGGCCCACCGCTTCGCTGCTGCTTTCCTCATGCCTGCAGACCAGATCGCGCAGGAACTCCCCAGCAAGCCGGACTGGCAACGACTCGTTCAGCTCAAGCAGAAATGGGCTGTCTCGATCGGCGCCCTGTTACGTCGCGCCAACACCCTGGCCATCATGCCCGATACCACCTACGCACAAGCCATGAGAACCATGAGCACAAGAGGTTGGCGCACGGAAGAGCCTGGGGACTTAGGCGCTCCCGAGTCCCCCGCCTTGCTGACCCGAGCGGCCGAACTCGCGGGAGCCTCGTACTCCGAACTGTCCCGCGCCACTGGATGGCCGGAGGACTGTGTCGAGGACGTGCTTGCGGCGAGTGCCGACAGCCGACCCGATCTCGCCCTCTGATCCGCCCGCCCACTCGTCGGCATCGACCGCGCCCCTAGCTGTCTGCGGTCAACTGTCGGTTGCCGTCGGTCGCGAACGTGTCAACGAGCAGGAAGGCACGGCCGAGCTCGTTCAGGGTCATCTCGAGCCGAAAGTAGTCCACCTCGCCTGCCCCGTTGTCGTACGGGCGAATCCCCATCGCGCGAAGCGGCGCACGCCACTCCTCGAAGGTCGACGTCAGGAACCTATCTCCCTCATCCCAGATCGAGCACTCACCCTCGAAGCGTTCGTACTCCGCCGCCTCGTAGGTTTCCTCGTGAACGTCTAGGTCAGCCCACGCGAAGAGCTGGGAGACCGCATCGGCGTAGCTCCGAGGGCCGACCAGGAACTGCCAGGCCACCAGCCTCTCGGGATCCTCGCCGTCCTCTCGATCGATCCCCAAGCTGATGGTGCCTCGTCCGGAGGACTTGTTGACCCACTCCTCCATGTCGACGACCAGTCGGGTGCCGTCGCGCAACATCTCCATCCACGGTCTCGCGAGTCGCAGTTCGCGGATCCGCAGCACGTAGGGCTCCCCATCGGCGGCTTCTGCCAGCGGCGTCCGTGCGGCGTCGTCGAGGATCTGCTCTGCCGGCACCAAGACCTTCCAGCCGCCGGTCGAGGTAGGGACGAGCGTGTCTCGATCGACGATCTGCCAGAAGCACGTCCGACTGTCCGGGTCGACCAGGACGATGACGACCGGGAGCGAGTGGTTGGTCCAGTAGTCGACGTGAGCGGCGTCGGGTCGGTACCACCACCCGCCTGGGCCCGGCTCGCGAAACCAGCTGGACCCACCCTTGATCTGCAGCGCGAGAAGGCGACCGCGGACATCCTCTCCGTCGACCACCTCGACCTGCGCGTCGATGCCGTAGTCCTCCGTGGGTTGCTCACGGAAGATCCAGCCGAGCGACTCCTCGATGGCCAGCTTGGTCACGGTGACCGCCGTGTTGGCGACCTTGGCTGATGATGGCCGTCTCACCCACCACATCCTCGTAGATAGGCGGGGCTGTTCGGGCCGAGGGCCCAACCTTCCAGCCAGGACCCGCGCGGTGTGTGCTCCACTGAGCTGTGACGACTCCGCTGCCCGCAGGATCGACGGCTCGGTTCCGGGTGGCCCACGATGACGGCCAGCACGGATCCTCATGGTCGGTGCAGACGGCGCGCGACAGAGGCGATGTCTACCTCGCACACCGCGAAGGAGGCCGCTGGGTCCACACCTCGCTTCATCACGACGGTAGGTGGCACGTTGCCGTGACCCCGGCCGGGCAGGACCTCATTCCTGGCACGCCCAGCTATCTCGGAGTTGTCCGGACCATCACGAGATTGCCCCGGGCTGGTGGCATGCCGTGCGGATCACGGTCGCCGCAGCGGAGTTGCACAGCCACTGGCACGAGGCCGCGAAGCAACGCAACGTCGTCGACGTGCCGATGACTGACGGCATCGAGGCACTCTCGATCGACGTGCTCCTCGGCTCGGCTGGGGCTGCACGCATCCGAGTCGACTCCGCGTACGCCGTCGCAACCATGGAGCGGGGGGATGGGGGCACAGCCGCGGTCATCGCCAGACCGATGAGCCTCGACGCCCCGGTGCGAGAAGCCCTCGGGCCACAGATCTCTCAGGCGGTCGCCGACTCCCGCCAATTCGGTTGGAACGGCACCTCGCCCACTCGACTCGTCATCTTCGGGGGCGACGCCGATGGATTTCTGAGACACATCGAGATCGCGGTCGACCCCGACGCCGATCCCCAGCCGACCGACACCGACGCTTAGTGAAGGGCTCCACGCTCGGCATACGGTCGTTCGATGAGTGATAGCCACTTCGAGGTGTACGAGCGCTCTGACGGCGCCGTTGATCTCCAGGATTCCGTCGTCTGCTTCCTCGACGTCCTCGGCATCAGCGACTTCCTCGTGCAGCATGGTCAGCTCGCCGCCGAGTTGCTGGATCGAGGACTGCGAAGGGCGCGCGGCCTGGAGTCCCGTCCATTCGCGATCACCGCGATTCATGACAGCATCACGATCGCCATGAGGCATCAGGGCCCGCGCCAGGACTTTCTTGACAGCTTCTTCTTCAACATCGTCCAGATACTTCAGGCCTCACTGGCCGTGCACGCCGCGCCCGGCATGTCCGGCATGTTCACCCGCGGATACGTCACCGCGGGACTTCATTTCCAAGACGCCGAATTCGTCGGCGGCCCGGCACTCGCCACCGCCGTCAAAGCCGAAGCCGACAAGGAGTCGCCCTGGCGCCATCGACCCGTCGCTCGCCTTGATCCGTCGATGCACGCGATCATCGGCCCGCATGACTCACCAGGTCAGGTCGCCAGGTGCGACGACGGATACTTCGTCAACTACATCGCCGGCTACTGCGCCACGCCAGCCACGCCGGCCGCCGCGTTCGCGGCCCCCGGCGGGCCGTGGCCGGACGTCGTTGAAGGGCTAATCGAGCATCGGGAGCTGCTCGCGCAGAACCTCAGCACCGCCGGCGAGACCGTCATCCAGAAGTACGACTGGCTTGCCGGATATCACAACGCCTTCTGCATTGCCGTTGGGGCTCCCAACGAGACGCTGGTGCCGGACGTCGAGGCGGATCCGAGCATCACGTTCACCTGGTAGATGGTTCGCCCTACACGTGCGACCCCATCCCGGACCTCCGCACCAGTCAGGGACCAAGATGGCGTAGTCGAAGTCGACGAAGCCGCCAAAGCAGAGAGCAGACGTGATGCGCGAAATCGTGCCCCTCGAAAACGGCAGCGTACTGCTCCTCGACCGAGCGCTGTACCTCGATCACGCCGCTCCCTCGGTGGATGAACGGCCAGACGGAGTGCTCAGCGGCGAGATTGTTCACTTCGCCATCGACGCGATAGCCGGCGGTATCACCTTCGACGTCCTCAAGCGCATCGCGAGCCGACTCGCCGGTCCGTCATCAAAGACGCAAGCGGCCTCTGCCGACCTGGTCCGCGACGCCATCACCGAGTACCTCCTTCGGTCGGGATACGTCCGGGTGGAAGTGGCGGAGCTCCGCAAGGTCGGCGACACGGGATGGGTCGTCACCGGGACAGCCGACGCGGAGACATTCCGCGCTCTGAGCGACAGCAGTGGCGCTGTCATCCACGTCCGACTCGGATGACCTCACAGGCAGACCTCACCCGACTGCGGCAGATCCAGGCGCAGGTCGACGAGCTCAGCGAACTCGTCGGCTCCGAGCCTCAGCGAGTCCTCGAAGCGATGCCGGCACTACTGGAGGAGCTCCAAGATTGGCCGCAAAAGGACGCATACCTGTGGTGCATGCACCTAGCCGTTCAGGCGTTCCGGTTCACCGACAACCTGGACACGGCCGTTCACACCGCAGAACTTGCCCTCGAGGTTGCCGACCCGACCTCCGGATTTGCCGCCGGGCTTCACCTGGAGGCTGGCATGTCCCTGAACCAGCGGGGCTCGCAAACCGACGCTGAACCGCACCTTCGCCAAGCGATCGACACCTATGGCCAGCTCGAGGACGAAGCCGGTCGAGCCTGGGCGCTCGTCGCGTTGGCCGACTCACTCTGCGGACTGGCCCGGCAGGACGAGGCACTGGAACTGGCCACGGAGGGTGCGGCCGCTGCTCGGGCATCCGGTGATCAGCGTGCGCTCCTGCGCGCGCTCAAGCAGCGTGCCGTGGTCCAACGCATCAGAGGCGACGTCGCGGATGCCCTCGCTTCCATCGAGCAGGTGCTCGCCTCCGCGACAGGGCACGCTCGCGCCAACGCTCTCCTCGAACGAGGCCACATCCTCACTATGTCTTCGGCCTACGCGCCAGCTATCGAGGACTACGTCGCAGCGAACGTCGAGTACACCGTGCACAACGACGTGCTCGGGCTAGCCAACACCGAGCGCGCCTTGGCGACTACGGATCTGCTCCTCGGACGTGACACCTCGGGGTTGCAGCACCTGGATGCTGCGGCCGATCTCTACCGACAGATCGGCAACAATCCGGGACTCGGGTACGCACTGCGCGAACGTTCTGTCGTCCGGCTTGCCCGAGACCCCTCGGGCGCCGAACAGGACGCTAACGACGCGATACGGGCGTTCGAAGCTACTGGCGACCTGCTCGGCCTGACGGGTGCATGGCGCGCCCTTGCGCGCGTCGCCGACGTACTCGGAAACAACGACCGTGTCACCGCAGCGCTGGCGAACGCCGAGCAACTTGCCCAAGCCTCCACCAACCCGCTGGCGCTCGCGGGAATCCGCCTCATGCAGGCCGAAATCGGCGCGCCCGGTGAACGCGAGAACGCTGCCCTCGCGGCGCTGCACCTATACGACCAGCTCGACATCCTCATCGGCTCTGCACACGCAGCTGCATTCGCCGCTCGCGCCGCGGCAACCACGTCATCAGACGCGGCCGAAGAACACTTGAAGGTGTCGGCATCCCGGCTTCGCCTCGCTCGTGGTCGTGTCGTCGATCCGGCCAGCCGTGCTGACCATGACCTCTCTCTGCGAACAGTGCCCGCAACCATCGTTGAGGTCGCAGGCCTGCTGGGTACCGGCACGGTCCGAAATCTCGCCGCTGACGCCATCCTCGACAGCTTTCCGCTTGCGTTGCGTACGTCCAGCCCCGGCGGCTGGCTTTCCGACGCTGCCCGTAGTTCAGCGCGACGAGCCCAGATGCTCAAGAGCACGGACGACACGGCGACACTTCGCTCGACGCTGCAGCGCCTTGCCGTCGAGGTCGCGACGCTGACAAGAGAACCTGACCAGCAGGTCCAGAATTCGCCCATCGGCGATCTACGCGCCTCCGCCCCGGACGCTGCGCTTCTCGTCGTCGGCGCGCCGATCAGCTCCGGCCAGGTACCAGTCGTCGCTGCCCTACCGGGCGGCGACCTCGTCCTGCACCTGCCCTTGCTCGACTCCGCAGCCGTCGACATGATCGACGCGCTGGGCCGTCTCGCCGACGGCGACTCCGCCGATGTTCTATGGCGGCCGGCGGCTCGCAGCTGGCAGCACGTTTTGGGCGACCTCTTTCTCCCGAGCGCGTTGGGTGACCACCTCGCACAGGGGCCGCCCGGCGACCTGCTGCTCGTCGTGCATCCGACGCTCGCGCATCTGCCGTTCGAGGCGCTGAAGATCCCTGGGCAAGGGCCGCTGGGAGTCGCCGCCGCGGTACGCAGATTGCCGCTACTGGCGCAGAGCGAGCACCAGATCCATCTCACAGCTGATGTCGCCTTCTTCGACCCCGCTCACCGATGGCCGGCAGAACAGGCCGTCGTCGGTGCCGGCGAGCCCTCCGTCGGGGCATGGCTTGCTGCCATCGGTGCTGGCACGCTGGGAGTCTTCGCTGCGCACGGCAATCCGGGGGCAGGCTTCGACGGCTGGCTCACTACCGCTGACCAGTCTGGCATCGTGACCGCCGCCGACTTGCTGTTAGAGAACCTTGCCGGCAGCGCCTTTGTCTTCGAGGCCTGCTGGGCCGGCCGGCACGTCGGGCATCGCAGCGGCGAAACCCTGAACATGACGACCGCAGCGTTGCTCAGCGGCGCCTCCAGCGTGATCGCCGGCCTCTGGGCGCTCCCCGCCGACCCGGACTGCACGGGCCAGATCACCGCCGACTGCCTGGCGGCCATCAAACGCGGAACGAGACCCGCGGAGGCATTGCGTCGCGCGCGCGAGCAGTTTCTCGCCATCCCAACCGAGACCTTCGCAGTCCCTGGCTCGGCCGAACGCATGGAACGCTCAGCTCCCTGGGCGTGGGCCGGCCTCTGCGCATTCGGCTAGTCCTGAGTCATCTGGCGGCAACCCTGGCGATCAGGTGCCCGAGCGGCCTTCGATCATGGTGATCTCGTCGCCGAGGCCAGCATCGGTCTCGATCAGGGCGCGGTCGGCGAGCCATGAGGCGACCATCCTGGTCTTATCGACCGACCAGCGCAGCCGCCGAGCGAACTCCGTCACCGACACCTCTTCGGCGTAGGTCGGGCACACGCTGCGGTAGAGGGCCATGAAGGTGTGGACCTCCGCGCCGCTCGCCGGCCGCAGATCCTGAGACATGGGCTTCTCCTGCCTGTAAGGCCCGAACCGGGCCACTCACCACATACATCGGCAGAATGAGCGTC
>JAFAZI010000120.1 GCA_019239875.1 Frankiaceae bacterium | reverse complement strand
GGCAGCCGTCGTGTGGTGCGACGAGCGGGTGCCAGCCGGGCCACCGCCACCAGAGTTCCACCGCCGGTTCGAACACGCCCGCGAGCTCGCCGCGTCCTACGGCGTCCACCTTGTCGACTGGATCGCGTGCGATGACGAACAGTTTCGCGCTGCGAGATTGATGACGCTGATGGTCGACGAGCAACCCGACTGGTGGGATGTGCCAGCTGCAGGTGACAAGACAGGAACCCGTCGGCGACCGCGCCACCCAAAGGTCACTCGATACCTACCACCACGCTGCTAGCGCGTTCCGGCTCTTCGGGCCCGGACGTCTCACTGGCCGGCGGGGGTCGTGCTGCTGGTGGCCGGGCTGCTGGTGGACGAGGGAGCCGGCGAGCCGCTCGTGGGCGTCGGGGATGCGGACTGCGACGGCCGTTGGCTTGGAATGCCGCTGGTCGTCGAAGTTGGCGCCGGCCGGGTGGAGCTGCTGCGATCACCGGTGGGGGTCGGCGATGCCGTGGCAACAGCTCCGGGTGGCGGAGACGGAGACGCACCAGGCGCGCTGGTGTCCGACGACGACGGTGTCGTTGTCGGCAGCGGGTTGGCCAGCAGCCCGCTCTCAGTGAGAATCTGCTCGATCTGGTGCTGCACGGAGTCGACGAGCGCGACAATCTCAGCCGGTGACGCATTGCCTCCCAGCTGAGACAAGGCGTCCAACCGCTGCAATGCTCGTTCAAGTTTGTGATCGAGCTCGGCGGACGGCTGGGCCGCGAGGGTCACGACCATCTGGTCGGCGAGGGCAGTCGTCAGGCACTGCGGACACTTGTAGTTCAACGCTCCGGCCGCGTTGATCGGCATGATCACGTTGCTCTGACCCACAACGAGCACCAGCTGGAACGAGACTGCGACAGTGGTGCATGCGTCACAGCTGGCGATCGCGAAGGCGCTGTTCGTGTTCGTCACCGGGTCACCGCCGCCGACGGTCACCAGTGCATACGCAACCTTGTAGACGACGCCGCCATCGGTCTGGTTCGTCGCGAGCGCCTGGGTGCCGCCGGGGCCGGGCTGCGACGGCAACTCGAAGGGCAGCGCCGTACCAGGCGCCTGCCCCTCGTTCGGAGCGCTGGTCGGGTTGAGGGTTGGCGCGGTGCTCAGCACGGCGCCAACAGCACGGCTGTCGCGGTTCATCAGCGTGAACATCGCCGGCCGGTCCCGCGTCACGCCCTGCTTCGGAATCATCGCCAAAGCGAGGTAGCGACCCGGTGGCACCGCGGCCTGCGTCAGCGGCCGAGTGGCGGCCGCAGGGCGACTAACCATCGAAACGAACGACGGAAGCGTGCCTCGATCAGTCGGTCGAACCGGTTGGTACTGGCCAGAGGGCCACCAGGCCCATGCCAGCCCAGCGAGGATGGCGATGCCTGCGCTGGCGGCCACCGCGCGCCGGGCGGGGCGTCCGCGACTCCAGCTCCAGCCCTTAGCAACGAGGGTTCGTCCGATTCGTTGTGCCACCAAGCCGCTTCCGATGACCGGAAGGACCAGCGCCACGATTCGAAGCGCGTCGGCAAGAGCCGACAGGCCGCCATGCCGGTGCGCATCCTTCGGCATGGCAGCGATGATCAAGCGGCCGCTGTGCCAGGCACTTGCGGCAAGCCGAGGGAAGACCAGAACCGCCCCGAGCATCAGAAAGCCGAGGACGGGGATGATGATCAGCACCCAGGCGGTGACGATCGCTCGCGCCTTCCCGGACAGCGCCGAGGTCTCGCGCCGCCGGCCTGGAATCAGTCGTCGCATCGTGGGACCGATGTGGGCGAACAGGTCCGGCACGCCGGTCAGGTCAGCCAGGATGTGATATCCGTCGGCCCGGATCACCGGCGACAACTGCTTGACCATCAGCAGCAGCTGCAGGGCGACGACCAGCAGCAACGCGTCGGTCCTCGTGAACAGCCAGACACCGGTGATGGCGACTGCGATCACCGTGTTGAAGTACAGCCCGCCGAGGTCTACCCGCAGGCGGGATCTGCGGTCGAGCCGGTACGTGTCGGTGACGTCGGTGTAGAAGGCCGGCCACACGAGGTACAGGCCGACGCCCATGCCGCCCGGCGTACCGCCGGAGTACTTGCAGGCCGCAGCGTGACCAAGTTCATGGAAACCGGCGGACGCCACTCCGATCGCAAAGATCAGCAGGAGCAGGCCCGGCCGGTGAAATGCCTCCGCCGCCGCTCCCGCGATGCCCTTGTCGAACAGCACGAACCACACCACGACCGCGAAACACGCGAGTATCGGCCACATCAACCAAGGTCGGAACAAGAAGGCGAAGGGTGCCGTCATTCGACGCGTGACGGTCGGGTTGGTGATCAGCACCTTCCAGCGCAATGCGAGTAACGGGTTGCGGCGCGGCGGCGCGGCGGCTTCGGTGCCAGCGAGCAGGCCTTGGGACGCGAGTTTCTGCCCGATGCGGGCTACGTGGGTAGCGTCGACGCGCCGACCGAGCGCCGCGGTCATCTGCTCGGCGATCTCCGCGTTGTTTCGTCGTCCGTCGGCTGCCTCGAGCGCCGCGTACTGAAGCGGACCTAGCTGGATCATCTGCCCGTCGGCACGCCTGACGAGGGAGATGCCATCGCGGTAACCCGACCCGTGTACCGGACCGAGAAGCTCGACACCCGCCGCGCGGTCGAGGACGTCTAGGTTCTCGACCGAGCTGGCGGGCTCGAGGGTCGCAGTCATCGTGGGGCTGGTTGGGCGTTCTGGGTGGCTGGCGGGACGCTACTGCTGGTTGACGCTCGCGTCCTGGGTCGCGGTGGCGTCCGCGGTCACGTTGTCGAGGCTCTGATGGATGTCGAGCTCCTGCGGAGCCAAGGCTTCCGCCGTCGCGCCCGCGGACCCGATGTTCGCCGACACCGCGGCATCGATCGGCGCCGCGACGTTCGCGTTCGCCGCGACTGCTCCGTCGATCGGGGCCGCGAGGTTGGCATTCGCATCGATGTTGACGTTCGCGTCGAGCAGGCTGCCGCCGTTGAGAAGATTGCTCGCCCCGCCCGTGACGTCCGCGCCGGTGGCGCCGGTCGCAGGCTCGGTCGCGCCGGCCGCCGCACCTTCCGGTGTTGCGCCGGCCGTGCCGGCGGCCGGATCAACCGCCTGGCCTCCGGTCGAATCCTGCGAGACATCGGCATGCTGCGGCGCGGTCGCGGTAGCGGAACCGCTGATCGTCTGGTCCAGCGTGCCGTGCTGCTCGGCGACGCCGACGGCAGTCGCATCAGGACTGAGCACGTTCGCGCTCGCCGCTGCTTCGATCGGAGCCGCAACGTTCAGATTGGCCGCTACCGCAAGATCTACTGGTGCGGCGAGATCGAGTCCGAGATCCACATTCGCGTTGATGTCGAGCAGCGACAGAACCTCTTTGTTGGGGAGCGCGACGGCGGACTCCGCGTCGATCTCATCCATCGACACTGCGTCCACACGGGCGTCGGCGGGATTCTGCATGTTGCTCACGGGTCCTCCAAGATGCGGCTTGTGTCCGGCGTCGCCTGGTATTCCCGGAATCGAAGAATTGACACTCACTCGGGCTGCGGCATCTCGACCGGACAGTCAACGCGGCGTGCTGGTCGACGGACGAGACGCGCACCATGAGGTGACAGCGGCAGCCCGGGAGCGGACGATGGCGCCGTGAGCCGGTTCAAACGGAAGACCCGCGAGACGGCCGCGCCGCCCACCTTCGCGCAGCAGATCGAGCGACTGGCGAACGCTTCCGGCCCGTCGATCACCGCGCGATCGGACTTCGTGAAGAAGGTCGACTGCAGCCAGTGCGGCGGCTCGAAGCGATTGCCATCGGTCACGGCCTATCTGTACTGCGACTTCTGCGGCGCTCTCATGGACTACGACTTCCGGATGGCGAACGCCGACACCAACGCGGGACTGACCAACACCGTGTATCACCACCTTGCCGCGCCGTACCAGGCATCGATGGCGGCGGCGCGCGCCAGCGGCGATGCGGACAGCTTCCGCAGCTACCTCCGGACGATCTTCACCGAATGGGTGCGGCAGTGCCCACAGGCGGTGTCGCCGCGATGCGCCAACGATGCGGAGTTCCGCGATCGCATGATCGCGTATCAAGTCGAGTGCGCGGTCAGCAAAGAGATGGATCCGAGTCAGCAGCCGCTGGAAGCCGAGATGCAGGTGCGCGCAAACGCACTGGTGCGCATACCGATGGGCACCGATGCCTGGCGGGTCGAGAACGGGTTCTGGGAGTACGCCGCGCTGTTCAAGCGGCAGATGGAGCTGGCGTACGACCATCTGGCAGCGACCGGCGTTCTCGCGCTCGACCCGGACGAGGCGCCGCCCGGAGTACCGATCCGGATGGAGTTTTCGACGTTCTGCCAGGCGTGGCTGCCGCACCTCTCACCGGAGGACGGCGAACGCCTGCTTGATCTCTACGGGCTCAGCGGTGAGTACGAGCCGTACCAGGAGATCGACACGGAGACCCGGCAGTGCGGTGGCTGCGGCGCCCACCTGACGACCCTCCCCGGCGCGACTGCTGTGATCTGCGACGGCTGTGGCCGGAAGCTCGACGTCGGCGGCGGCACCTCGCCGTGCCAAGGCTGCGGCGCTCCGCTGTCCTTCCCGATCGGGGTCAACCGGCTGAGCTGTCCCTACTGCGAGACAGCCATCTCGCGGGCATAGGGCTTCGCCCGATGCGGTGCGCATGGCCCATCGCTGCGGATCTACCGGTGCGCATGGCCCACCGCCGCGCATCTACGGGTGCGCATGGCCCATCGCTGCGGATCTACGAATGCGCATGGGCCATCGCTGCGGCCAGGTTCAGATTTTGGTGGAACCTGACGGACGGTACTCGAAAAATCCCGCCGATCTAGTCGAGGGTTCGAGTAAGGCCATCTTGGTGCAGGTTCTCGGACGCTACTCGAACCGCCCTGACCTCGTGCGTCGGATACGCCGCGTTAGTCGGCTTGTCGTCGACGAACCACCTTCGGACCCGCGTCCGCCTGGACCGCGAGTCCACCGCGCAACCCAGCGTCTGAGCCAGGAGGTGTTAGCGCAGCTCGTCTCTGACTACGAAGCTGGCGTGCCAACAACAACGCTGATGAGTCGCTACGACATTGGCAAAGGCACGGTCATCGACATTTTGCATCGAGCGCAAGTTTCAATGCGTCGCCATGGGCTCGGTGCCAACGACCTTTCCGATGCAGCCGCGTTGTACGCGGCAGGTCACTCGCTTCGCGCTGTTGGTGCGCAATTCGACTGCGATGCTGAGACGGTACGCAAGGAACTACGCAGTGCTGGCGTCCATATACGCAAACCGTGGGAGCGAGCGTCCCTAGCAGGCAACGACGAAACGAGCACTCCGTGAACTACGCCGAGACGATGGCGTATGGCACCGGGCAGTACCGCCCGGTAATCGACGGTCTGCGCGACGCGGGGCTCCCAGCCCAGTTTGTTCAGACGGGCGGCATGTGCGCCGCGCTTGAAGTCCGGCTTGAGACTGGACACGTACTGATCGTGACCGAGGCTGACGATTCGCTGTCTTGGGACTGGGCCCACCATCACAGCTGGGGTGTTGGGGCTTACACAGCTAAGTCGTATGAGAACAGCTTCAGCGATCAACTTGGGTACGTCGAGTCCGAAAACGGCGACCTGCCGACCTTGATCAAGTTGATCGAACAATTGATCGGAGACCTCATTCAATCCGCGAGTTGATGTGGTTGGTCGAGTTAGCAACCTGTCCCACCCAACCCCGGTCGGACACTTCTTCCGTCTGCTCGGCCGCCCTCGCAGTACCGTTGCGTCGTGGCCACCATTACGTTGCGCGGTAGTCAGGCAAACCTTCTGGTGCTCCAGAGCGAGTTGCTCGCCGATGCGACCGTCGCCGAGCATTTGACATTCACCGTGCAACGTGTCGGTGACACTGACTTTGCGACAACGCTGTCTCATGGTCCACTCGTCGATCTCGTGATTCAGCTTGCCGACGGCGTTCTTGCGAGCGCAGCGTACGAGTCGATCAAGGGTGCCGTCAGTCGGGCGAAGAACCGCGGTGACGTTGACGACCTGTCAAACCCTGAGCAGGGACCCGAGGATGCTGGAACTACCGGCTCCTAGTCTCTCGTCTTGCTCGGGGCACGCAAACCTCAGCCTCCGTAGCCAGATTCTCTTTGACGAAGATGGTGACCCAGATCCTGACAACATCTGGTCTGCACTGTTCGGCTGGCATGCCCGTCGAGTCCACGAGTGCGGGCACTGGGTTCGATACCACGGCACAACGATCGGTCTAGCCCTAACCACGCTTCGAGATGCCCGGGACCGGACGGCACAAAGCGTGTTTGCCGAACTCGACGCAGCGGACAAGCGACACCTGTCCGACCTTAGGCGAGGCGGTCGAGGGATCTTTCGATTCGGAAACCACGACGACGACCCGTCGACGTTGGGCGAGGACATCGCACTCTGGGCTCAGATCTGGCTCGATCTGTACTACACCTACCACTTCCTGCTCGATGCCGAGCCGCTCCACAATCTGGGGTGGGGCGTTGGCGACGCCGTAAACGGCGGGCTGGCGGATGCCTGGCTGCACCTCACGATGAAGAACGGGCCGGGCCTTCCCTATCCGGGAAATGACGCAGCCCGTTCTTGCATCGTGGACGAACCGACCGCCAGTGCATTCCGAGGTTGTCCAATCACGACTCGATGTCTCCTTGAGTGCGCAAGCAGCCTCGATGAACTCCGGGTGCTCTCGCACTCGATCGTGAGAGACAACGCACCCGACCTTCAGCGCATGGCCGTGATGGCACTCGCGGGCACGGATTATGGTCTGCCTGTCCGTGCAGCGCTCGAGACGAATCACCCGCCCTCGATGAACACAGTTCTCGCGCTGATCGACTTTGCGCTCAATCCGCCGATCCCGGGAATCAGCTTCGGCGAGGGGCGCATGGCCTGGGCTGAGTTGTATCCTCCTCAGCGGTTCGAGCTTGCTCTCCTCTTCCGAGACCCACAATTCGACATCTCACCCGACCCGACATCTGATGAGCTATTGCACTACCGGCGAAGCCTGGAAGTACAGACAGGGCTTCGCTACGGAGTGGTCGCCCATCCGTTGTCCTCGTCGCACTCGCTGTCAGCCGTTTTGGACGACCTAGACCAAGGTCGCTGCGGAGTTCGCGGGGTGTTGCTTTACATCGCGTCGACAATGCTTGCGTATCGAGACAACGACCCGGGTCTCATCTCCCACTTTGGTGCAGTGTTCCAGGGCGACGAGGCAGTCCGAATGCTCGACTACCACGAGTGGAACGACGTTCTACTGCCGTTCGTTGAAGACCGCGGCGGAAAGTTCTCGTATGCAGCACATCTCGACGAACGCTCCGCACTGGCATTCGCTTCACAAGTAGCTGGAGCGGCTGCGACCGATGACGTTGTAAACGGAGTAGGGCCACTGACCCTGGACCATCTGCCGAGAGACTTCGGTCAACGGTTCGGAGATCAACTCGCATACGAGATCAGCCAGCGCTTTGGTGTGGAGGTGAGCGCTGCGCTGTAGACCTCGATGCAAGCTACCGACCGATCAATCGAGGTCCACTAATGAGGGCATCAGCACCGAGAACACAGCCGCCGACAATGCGGGCGGTACAGCGTTGCCGATCATCGTCGCAAGCTCAGCGCGCTTCGCCGCGTCATGAAACTTGAAGTAGTCCGGAAAACCCTGCAGGCGTGCGGCTTCGTGCGGTGTCAACGCGCGAGTTAGAGAGGGGTGCATGTATCGGCCCTGACCGATGCTGCCGTAACCACTAGTGATCGTCTGGGCTGGATCAGTCCACTTCAGCCGGCCGTACATCGCGTTGTATGAGTGGGTCTTGTCTCTGTGGCACCTCGGTCGAAGCTCGTTCGGCAGGTTGTACTTGTTGTTCTTGAGCAGCCACTCCATGCGCGCAAGATTGTCCACGCTCGCCTTGGGGGGGGTATCGAGGATGCCGTCAGGGTCGCGATCCTCAAGGTCACCGATGGCCCACTTCACGTCGTACGGACCATCGTGACCCGTAACGGCTGATTTCAGGACTACCTCGGGAACGGCCACATCATCCCTGACGGCCAGAAGGATGTGGCGACGGCGGCGCTGTGCGACACCAAGATCCTCAAGCTTGATGACGGCATCTGCGACGGCGTAGCCCAGGTGCTGCAGGTGGTCGGTAACGATGTCCACGACGCCGCCTTTGTCGTGGCGAACGGTCGGGACGTTCTCTACCATCACGACGGTGGGGTTCAAGACCTCAGCGGCCCGGGCCATCCGCTTGTAGAAGGCGTTCTTCGGGTCGTCTCGCCGAGTGTGATTATTCAGATCGCTGTGACCCTGACACGGCGGGCCTCCCACCAGGGCCTGGATCTCGCCGACGTCTTCACGGATTTGCTGCTCGCCTTCGTTGAGCTCTGCGCCAAGCGTCGCCTTGAACAGCGTCTGAATCTTTGTCTTGCGGACGGTGGCCTTCGGAAAGTTCAAGCTGTAGGTCTTGGTCGCGACCTTGTCAAAGTCGACCGCGAGAGCGACGTCCAGACCGACGTCGAAGGTGCGAGCGGCCTGGGCGACTCCCAACGTCAGACCGCCGCAGCCGCAGAACAGGTCGGCAAGGCGAAGCGTGTGCTCCCCTGACTCGAAGGCGGGACGATCGACGGCCGTGAGTGGATGCTCGTCGTCCGCCGCCATTCTTGCACTCTAAGAGTTTTCGCGTGTGATCTCGAGCACCGCCGCGAGTGATTCTGGACAACGCAACAGGCCCCGCCCAAACCTGTGGACGGGGCGTGTTGTGCGGCTTGCACTACGCCGTGTTGGTCACCATCTCGGTGGGCTCAGCAGGCATCTCAGGGACGATCGGCACCTCCCCGGCGGAGTCGAGCATCGGCTGCGCTGGGGCGGCGGCATGACCACGGATCTGCGCAGATGAGACCGGGTTAGAGCCCTCGATCGCCTCAGCGACGGCGTAGCCGACCTCCTTCGGCCCCGCGACCGTGGTGACACCCTTCGGAGTCTTCCGCGTCGCGACACCGTCCCAGAAACCAGCGTCCTTGCCCCAGCGAATCTCGTCGAGGCGACCCAGCAGATCGTCGAGCGTAATCGTCGGGCCTTCGGCACGAGGCAGGTTGCGCACCACCTTGTTCGCGGCCACGCCAATGCCAGCCATGATGGCAGGAGCACCGATCAACATGACGTCCTTCGCAGCGAACTTGTCGGCGTACCGCTGCAGGATCGTGTGTGTGATCTCCGCAACCTCCGCCTTCAGAGCCTCGAAGTCGACGTCCTCCGGCATCGGCACCGGCTTCGCGCCGTACTGCAGGCCCGAACGGCCAAGGATGGTCGTGACGACCATCGTCCGCAGCGCGCTAAGGGTCACCCAGTGCGGAGCCTTCTTGCCGACCTGACGGCTCTGCTGCTGAACGATGCTGGAGGTCGGAACCTGCTCGCCGTTCGGCTTCATGATCGGCATAGCCATGACAGCACGGACGATCTGAGTGGCCGGATCACGCTGATCCTTGGCGATCGCCTCGTTGGCGTTGACCTTGGAGCCGAGCACGTTCCGCTCGTAGAACAGCTCCTGCAGTCGCTCGACTGGCAGGTTGTGATGGATCTCGACCGGGACGCGGATTGACTCCAGCGCCTCCTCTTCCTCCATACCTGCCTGCACGCGCTCAGCGAACTTGTGGTGGAACTCCTCCCACGCGGCCCGCTGCGTCTCGCCGTCGACCGCAAGGAACATCCTCCCGAACGGGATGCCGATCTTCGCCGTACCGTCCGGACCGTAGATCACCGTCAACTTCGACGGCGTGCCGAGACAGATCGGCGGCGTACCACGGTGCTTGCGGTCCTTGACGCGGTCGTAGATGAAGTCGCCATACCTCGGGACGTTGGTGCGCTTCGCGCCGGTGAAGTAGCGCTGGACCGTCTCGCGCTTGTCCGCAAGTTCGGCCAGCATCGGGTCCGCGAGGAGGAGGGGTCGCATCCGCGGGTTCTCGAACTTGCGAGGGTCCGGCACGACCTGCATCAAGTGATGCAGCGACAGCGTCGCGAGGACCTGATGGTCATCGACCACCAAGCAGGAGATAGCGCTCGCACGGCTGAGGTCGATCTGCGGCTGAGCCGCCGGGTTGGGGTTCGTCATCGGACGAATCCTTTCGTGATCTTGCTCCACCGGCCCGAGCCTTCTACACTCAATGGAGTCAACCGCAGTGCAGTCGGCTCGAGCCGGCGAAGCTGCTCGAAGCCCCGGTCTTTTGATCGGGGCTTCGTCATTTCAGCAGACTCACGATGGCGGCGTCAACACTCGAGTAGCATAAAGTCTTACTCAAGTTGGAAATCTGCATGAGGTTCGTGCCGGATGTCTAGTTTGCAGGCTTCTTGAGCTCGGCGCGTCGCCGATCAACGACCTGTTTGATGCTGAGCGCTGCATCTCGAGCGACTTCATGCTCCCAGACGATGACCGGTTCCCATCCAGCCGACCTCAGACGGTCCTCGGTATCCCGGTCGCGGCGCTGGTTCTCAGCGATCTTGTGCGACCAGTATTCGGAGTTGGCCTTGGCCCGCGTGCCGTGATCGGCACAGCCATGCCAATAGCACCCGTGGACGAATACTGCGACTCGAGCAGAGGCGAACGCAACGTCAGCCCGGCGCCGGATTCCCGGCACCACTGGAGCGTCAACTCGGTATCGCAGCCCAAGTCGGTGTAGTTCACCGCGCAGCGCGAGTTCTGGCTTGGTGTCTCGACCCCGGTTCGCCTGCATGCGGCGGCGTGCCGCTGACGACGACGGCGCTGGCTTGTCCACACCTCATTGTCGGTTCGAGTGTCAGTGCTGCCTGTAACACTGATCGCGTGATTCCAATAAACGACCGCGAGCTGTCCTCCGAGATACCGGGTGGTATCGAATTCTGGTTGCCGGATGAAGCTGACCTCGATGACATGGTCGACGGGAACTTCGGTGGCTTCATCGGCAATTGGTTGATCGTCGGGGAATCTGACTACGGCACCCAACTGGCGATCGACGACGAGCGGCGACTCCTGACGCGACTCGGTCAGTTGGCGGATACCGCCGAGGACTTTGATCGCCTGGCTCACGCTGTCGAGGACTACGGGCCGAACGACAGCTCACGCGGCGATGACTACGACACTGTCATCAGCCTGATCGACGGCTGCACGTTCAACGACTGCGAAATGCTGCTCGACGGGCTTGAGATCGGCGTGGCGGGCCTTACCCTCGCGCTCTCGGCAGCCGGCATGCATACGGTGGCCAGCTGTCGAGGTCATGAGCCTGGAATCAAGGTCGTGTCGCCGTGGTCGACGTTCCCGCTCGTGGCTTTCACAGCCGAGCGCGAACAAATCTCACGGCTTCAACCGCTCGTCCGCGACGTCGGCGCCGGATTCGATCTCTGTCAAGGGTTCGGAGCCCCTTTCCTCGCGTTGACCGCATCCACAACGTTGGTGCTGAACGACCTCGCTCAAAGAATCGAAGACAGCGAGTGGCCTGAGCCATGACCGCGCCGCGCCTGCGCGACCCGCGTTAGCCTTCGCTTCATGGCTAACTCAAGCCGAACCTACTCGAT
>JAFAZI010000115.1 GCA_019239875.1 Frankiaceae bacterium | reverse complement strand
GGTGCACGACCGGTTGATCGCCGCGATCGAGCGCGAGCTCGACGAGAGTGCAGGCGCGTGATGCAGCACTTCGTCAAGGTCGCCTCGCTGGCCTCGCTCGCGGACGACACCGCCGTACAGGTCACTGTCGGCGGCACGCAGGTCTGTCTTGCCAGGACGCAGGGCGAGGTGCTTGCCGTACGTGACGAGTGCACGCACGCCGAAGTCTCGCTGTCCGACGGTGAGGTCGAGAACGGCACCGTCGAGTGCTGGCTGCACGGCAGCAAGTTCGACCTCCGCACCGGAACCCCGACCGGACTCCCCGCGACCGAGCCGGTTCCGGTCTATCCCGTACGCATCGACGGCGACGACGTCTACGTCGCCGTGAAGGAGTAGAAGTGGCAACGCTCGAAATCAAAGACCTGCACGTCACCGTGGCAGCTGACGGCGACGGCAGCGAGCCTCGCGAGATCCTCAAGGGGGTCGATCTCACGATCAAGCAGGGCGAGACCCACGCGATCATGGGACCGAACGGCTCCGGCAAGTCCACGCTGGCGTACTCGATCGCAGGTCACCCGCGCTACACCGTCACGAAGGGCAGCGTCACGCTCGACGGCGCAGACGTGCTTGCGATGACGGTCGACGAGCGCGCCCGCGCCGGCCTGTTCCTCGCCATGCAGTACCCCGTGGAGGTTCCGGGCGTCAGCGTCACCAACTTCCTCCGTACGGCGGTCACCGCCGTCTCCGGCGAAGCGCCGAAACTGCGCACCTGGACCAAGGACCTCAACGCGGCCTTCGCGCAGCTCTCGATCGATCCGTCGTTCCTGCAGCGGTCCGTGAACGAGGGCTTCTCCGGCGGCGAGAAGAAGCGGTTCGAGGTACTCCAGCTCGAATTGCTCAAGCCGAAGATCGCCGTCTTGGACGAGACCGACTCCGGACTCGACGTGGACGCACTGCGCGTGGTGTCCGCAGGCGTGAACCGGGTCCGGGAGAGCGGCACGACGGGCACGCTCCTGATCACCCACTACACGCGGATTCTCAACTACATCAAGCCCGACTACGTGCACGTGTTCGTCGGCGGCAAGTTCGTCGAGGAGGGTGGCCCGGAGCTCGCCGACGTCCTCGAGGCAGAGGGATACGAGAAGTGGACAGGGCACAAGGCATGACTTCGGCCCACGCGCCTTTCGACGTCGCGCGGATCCGCAAGGACTTCCCCATCCTCGAGCGGGAGGTTCGCCCCGGCGTGCCGCTGGTCTATCTCGACAGCGCGGCGACATCGCAGAAGCCGCTCGCCGTCCTGGACGCGATGCGGGACTACAACGAGCGTCACAACGCCAACGTGCATCGCGGCATCCACACGCTCGCCGAGGAGGCGACGGCGCTCTACGAGGGCGCGCGCGAGAAGGTCGCGTCTTTCATCGGCGCGACGGACTCCCGCGAGGTCGTCTTCACCAAGAACTCCACCGAGGCGATGAACCTGCTCGCCCGGGTGGTCCCGCTTCACCCAGGTGATGAGGTCGTGATCACCGAGATGGAGCACCACTCCAACATCGTTCCGTGGCAGCTGGCCTGCGAGCGGTCCGGCGCGACCCTCAAGTGGATCGGGCTGACCGACGACGGGCGGCTCGACCTGTCGAACCTCGACCAGCTGGTCTCCGAGCGGACCAAGGTCGTCGCGTTCGTGCACCAGTCGAACCTGCTCGGCACCGTCAACCCCGTCGCGACGATCGCTGCGAAAGCGCACGAGGTCGGTGCGATCGTCATGGTCGACGCCTCGCAGTCCGTGCCGCACATGCCGGTAGACGTGGCGACCCTCGGCGCTGACGCGGTCGCGTTCACCGGACACAAGATGTGCGGCCCGACCGGCATCGGTGTGCTGTGGGCACGGCTGGATCTGCTCGAGGAGCTGCCGCCGTTCCTCGGCGGCGGCGAGATGATCGACGAGGTCACGATGGCCGGATCGACCTACGCAGCCGTTCCCCACAAGTTCGAGGCCGGTACGCCGCCGATCGCGCAGGCTGTCGGCCTCGGCGCAGCCGTCGACTATCTGTCTGACCTCGGCATGGACGCGGTCCACGCCCATGAGCAGCAGCTGACGTCGTACCTGCTCGACGGTTTGCACTCAGTCGACGGCCTGCGGGTCATCGGCCCGCCCACGATGGAGAGCCGTGGCGGTGCTGTGTCCTTCATCCTCGACGGCATCCACCCGCATGACGTCGGCCAGCTCCTCGACGAGAGCGGCGTCGCCGTTCGGGTCGGACACCACTGCGCCCGCCCGGCCTGCCTCCGATACGGAATCCCCGCGACGTCCCGCGCGTCGTTGTATCTCTACAGCGACACCGCAGACGTCGACGCGCTGATCGCCGGCCTGGGCAAGGTCAGGAGCTTCTTCGGATGAGCGCGCCGCAGCTGGAGTCGCTGTACCAGGAGATCATCCTCGACCACTACCGCAAGCCCCATCACCGCGGCCTGCGGGACCCGTACGAGGCCGAGGTGCACCACCTCAACCCCACGTGTGGTGACGAGATCACCCTGCGGGTCCACCTCGACGGCGAGACGGTCGCTGACGTGTCCTACGAGGGCCATGGCTGCTCGATCTCGCAGGCGTCAGCCAGCGTGATGACCGACCTCGTCATCGGCAAGCCGATCGGCGAGGCCACCGCGGTCCACGAGGAGTTCCTGCGGTTGATGCAGTCCAAGGGCGAGCTCGAGCCCGACGAGGACGTCTTGGAGGACGCGGTTGCCTTTGCCGGCGTCTCGCGATATCCCGCTCGGATCAAGTGCGCCCTCCTAGCGTGGATGGCGTGGAAGGACGCGACCGCTCAAGCGGTTGACCAGACCGGAGGAAGCGAATGAGCGACCCGACACCCACGCCCACCGGCGGCGCGTCGACCGCGCCCACCGTCGAGGACGTCATCGAGGCGATGCACGACGTCGTCGACCCGGAGCTCGGGATCAACGTCGTCGATCTCGGCCTCGTCTACGGCGTGACTCTCGACGAGGACAACAAGGCGGTCGTCGACATGACGCTGACCTCTGCTGCGTGCCCGCTCACCGATGTGATCGAGGACCAAGCCGCCGCCGCACTCGAAGGCTTGACCAACGGCATGACGATCAACTGGGTGTGGATGCCACCGTGGGGCCCGGACAAGATCACCGAAGACGGCCGCGAGCAGCTCCAGGCACTGGGCTTCCGGATCTAGCCGCGGCCGACCGAGTCGTCAGCGGCTGCGGTCGTCATGGCGACTCGTCATAGCGACCGCAATCGCTGACAGGTGGGTCAGCGGTAGCGAGGCGATGCGAGCACCCCGCCGCAGGCGACGACGGCGAGGCCCACGTCCGCGATGATGATTGCGCTCTTGAGGTCACCCAGTCCGAACGCCGTGACCAGCGCACCGGCGGCGGCGATGCCGACGATGCTGCCCGCCATGTCGCTGATCTGAAGGGCGGCCGAGTTCGCGCCCTGCTCGTCGTCGGGCGAAAGGTCGATCAACAGCACGGAGATGGTCGGCATCGCGAGCCCCATGCCGGCACCGGCGAGTGACCAGATCGGCACCGCCCACCAGAGGCTCACGGACTCGAACGCCATGACGAAGAGCAGCCCGACCCCGACGGCCACGCCGGCGAAGCCAGCCCGCAACAACGTCAGCTGCTGACGCGTTTGTCGGCCCTGCCACCAGGAGCCCGCCGACCAGCCGATCGCGGCCAAGGTGAGCGGGATGCCGACGATTCGTGCGCTCCCGCCGTGCAGGCGGGTGAGCGTCAGTGGGAGGTAGGCCTCCGCGCCGAAGAACGCACAGGTGAGGATCCCGCGGAGCACGATCACGGTGGGGAGGCCACGGGCAAGCCGAATCGCGCCGGTGGGCAGCAGGTGGCGAAGCGGCATCACGGACAGCAGTACGCCGGCTGCCAGCAGCGGCAGGCTCCACCAGTTGACGATCTCGGCCGCTGCCTGCATCAAGCCGAGCCCGCCGGCGAGCAGCACTCCTCGCACGATGCCGCTCCCACCCGTGGCTTCATCGCTGTGCATCGGTGGCAACGATCGCAGGACGGGTACCAGCATCGCGGCTCCGCCGAGTGCGAGCGGCGCGATTCCGGCGAACACCCATCGCCAGCCAAGGGTCGAGGCGACGAGACCGGCCAAGGCCGGACCGACCAGCGAGGGCACCACCCATGCCGCGGACAGCACGCCGAAAACTCGCGGGTGCAGATGGTCGGGATAGACCCGGGCGACGACGACGTACGCAGCAACGATCAGCTGACCGCCGCCGAGTCCTTGCAAGACCCGCCCGACCAGGAAGGTTGCGATGTTCGGAGCTGCCGAGGCCACCACCAGGCCGACGGCGAACAGGGTGAGCCCGCCGACCAGCGAGGGCGTCGGACCGCGCCGGTCGGTGCGCTGGCCCGCGTCGACCATCCCGACGACGTCGGCCAGGAGGTACGCCGTGAACCCCCAGCTGTAGTAGTGCAGGCCGTGCAGGGCGCGGACGACGGTCGGCATGACGGTCGCGACCGACATCGCCTCCACCGCCACAACCGTGATGACGACGACCAGCCCGATCGTGGGCAGCCGATATTCACCGGTGGCGAGCGACTCGCTCGCGCCCGCCTGCGTCGGTGCCTCCGTCACGGCCATCCCGCCATCGTGGCGGTTGAAGTGGACTTGAGGTCAAGCGAATTGCCGCGGCTCTCAGTGCGGCGACAGCTCCTCGACGACGGTCGGTGCGATCGAGGAGCAGGCTTCATGCTGGATCAGCCCGTACGCCGTACGGCGCACGATGTCGGTCGGTGTGACCCACGAGAGGCATTTCGGGCAGATCGCATCGGAGTCGGTGTGCATGACGTTCGTGGTGAAGTCGCAGCCGTGTGGCGCTTCTCGAGGCCGCGGCGACACCATCGCCAGCCGCCCCCACACGGATCCACGCTGCATGCCATCACCCTCCGACTGCAATCCTGACCGAGGGCTCCGACAATTTCGGTGCCGTGGCGGTCACAGGTCGGTCACCCTTCGGTTACGGACCCGAGCCGTACGATCGGATGTGATCTCTGCGACCGGCGTCGAACTGCGCGCCGGCGCCCGATTGCTCCTCGAGTCCGCGACGTTCCGCGTCGCTCCCGGAGACCGGGTCGGCCTCGTCGGGCGTAACGGGGCGGGCAAGACGACGCTCGCCGGAGTGCTCGCGGGGGACTCCCTCCCGGCGGCCGGGACGATCGAACGGCGCGGCAGCGTCGGTTACCTCCCGCAGGACCCGCGGACGGGGGATCTCGACGTGCTGGCGCGGGACCGGGTGCTCTCCGGGCGAGGGCTCGACACGGTGGTCGCCGATCTCCGCGCCGCGGAGCACGCCATGGCGGCCGGTGATGAGAAGGCGATCGCCCGGTACGGCGCGACACAGGAGCGGCTTCACGTCCTCGGCGGGTACGCGGCCGAGTCCGAGGCGGCGTCGGTCGCCGCAAGCCTCGGCCTGCCGGATCGTGTCCTGGGGCAGCCGCTACGCACCCTGTCCGGCGGGCAGCGCCGCCGGGTCGAGCTCGCGCGCATCCTGTTCAGCGGTGCCGACACCTTGCTCCTCGACGAGCCGACGAACCATCTCGACGCGGACTCGATCGTCTGGCTGCGTGACTTCCTGCGCGGGCACAAGGGCGGTCTCGTCGTCATCAGCCACGACGTCGAGCTGCTCGAGCTCACGGTCAACAAGGTCTTCCACCTCGATGCCAACCGCGGCGTGCTGGACGTCTACAACGTTGGCTGGTCGGCGTACCTGGCGCAGCGCGAGACCGATGAGCGCCGGCGCAAGCGGGAGCGCGCGAACGCCGAAAAGAAAGCCGCAGCGCTCAACGCTCAGGCGGACCGCATGCGCGCGAAGGCGACCAAGGCGGTGGCAGCGCAGCAGATGGCTCGGCGCGCGGAGCGGCTGCTGTCCGGCCTGGAAGCGGCACGACAGGCGGACAAGGTCGCGCGGCTTCGGTTCCCCGAGCCCGCGCCGTGTGGTCGGGTTCCGCTGACCGCCGCCGAGCTGTCGAAGTCCTATGGGTCACTCGAGATCTTCACCGACGTCGACCTCGCGATCGACCGCGGCAGCCGGGTGGTCGTACTGGGCCTCAACGGCGCCGGGAAGACCACCCTGCTGCGGATCCTGGCGGGAATCGAGTCGCCTGACACCGGCCAGGTGATGCCCGGACATGGGCTGCGCCTCGGCTACTACGCCCAGGAGCACGAGACTCTCGATCCCGACGCCACCGTGCTCGCGAACCTCGCGGCATCCGCTCCCGACCTGCCCGAGGTCGAGCAACGCAAGGTGCTCGGCTCGTTCCTGTTCAGCGGCGACACCGCCCAGCAGCTTGCCGGCACGCTGTCGGGTGGCGAGAAGACGCGGCTCGCGCTGGCGCGCTTGGTGGTGTCGAGCGCCAACGTCTTGCTTCTCGACGAGCCGACCAACAACCTCGATCCTGCCAGCCGGGACCAGGTGCTCAACGCTCTGCGCACCTACCAGGGTGCGATCGTGCTCGTGACTCACGACGAGGGCGCGGTCGCCGCTCTCGACCCGCGACGCGTCCTGCTGCTCCCCGACGGTGTCGAGGATCACTGGAGCGAAGATCTTGCTGATCTCGTCGCATTGGCGTAACCACCCGATCCCGTGGGCAGGGTGAAGGCGTTACGAGAGATCAGGCATGACCCAGTATGTGGAGGTACAGACGTGGCAGAGCTTAGGAAAGGTACTCGCGTCACTGGAACCGAGCGCGACAAGCTGACCGCGACGCTCACGAAGAAGTACACCAGCGGTGCGAGCATCCGAGAGCTCGCCAAGAGCACAGGTCGTTCCTACGGGTTCATCCACCGAGTGCTCAGTGAGGGAGGCGTCGCCCTGCGCGGACGTGGCGGTGCGACGCGCGGAAAGCGCACGCGCTGAGCGGATTAGTGTCTAGGGCGTGAATCTCGCCCTAAGCCCCGAACAAGAAGCCACCCGTCGAGCCGTTCGTGAGTGGGTCGACGCAGTCGTGGCCCCGGCGGCGATCCGCAACGACCGCGAGGAACGGTTCCCGCAAGAGGCCCTCGACGGCCTGGTTCGTGACGGTTGGGTCGGCCTCACCATTGCGGAGGAGTACGGCGGGGGCGGTGCCGATCCGCTGACCTACTGCCTCGTCATCGAGGAGCTGGGTCGCGGCGACGCCAACGTCCGCTCCATCCTGTCGGTCCACCTCGGCCTGGTCGCGGGCTCGATCGGTCGTTGGGGGACCGATGAGCAGAAGCAGCGGTGGCTGCCCAAGATGGCGAGCGGGGAAGCGCTCGGCTGCTTCTGCCTGACCGAGCCCGACCACGGCTCCGACCCCGCGACGCTCGAAGCGACGGCCGTCCGGGAGGGCGACACCTACCGGATCAACGGTTCCAAGATCTTCATCACCAACGGCGACATCGCCGGGGTTGCGTTGGTCATGGCGCGCACCGGTGGGCCGGGGGCACGCGGGGTGTCCGCATTCCTCGTCCCCTGTGACACGCCGGGCTTCACCCCGAAGCCGATCCACGGCAAGCTCGGGCTGCGATCCTGCGACACGGCGGAGATCGGTCTCGACGACGTCGTCGTACCAGCAGATGCCCTCCTCGGTCAGGAGGGCGACGGCATCAAGGTGGCGTTGTCCGCGCTCGACGACGGGCGGATGTCGCTGGCGGCCTCGTGCACCGGGCTGGCGCAGAACGCCCTCGAGGTGATGACCTCCTACGCCCAGCAGCGGGAGCAGTTCGGCAAGCCGATCGCGAGCTTCCAGCTCGTCCAGGAGCTGATCTCGGACACGGCGGTCGAGGTCGAGGCCGCCCGGTTGCTGACCTGGCGGGTCGCCGACCTGAAGATGCGCGGCGAGAAGTACACGCTGGCCGCGTCGATGGCCAAGTACTACGCATCGGAGGCGTCCGTCCGCGCCGCGAACGCAGCGGTTCAGGTCCACGGCGGCTACGGGTACGTCGACGAGTTCATCGTCGGCAAGCTGCTCCGTGACGCCCGCGTGACGACGTTGTACGAGGGCACGTCACAGGTGCAGAAGCTGCTGATCGGCCGCGCGGTCACCGGCATCTCAGCCTTTTAGCGGGCAGAATCTCCGACCCGCTTCGGCTCGACCACTCGCCTCGCCCAGCTGCGGTCAAGGCGGATCGCGCGCCTGTCCACATCCGCGGCGGGCCGCGGCGCGGTTCCACTGCGCGCGATGAGCGCTCGTGCCGAGAATGCTCGCGCTGCAACCTCGATGGATGAGTACACCGCCGCGGGGTGTGAAGGCTGCACGACAGCGGGCTGTCGCGGACCCTTCACGGCTCGATCTGATCGGCATCGACACTGCAGGAGCGACGACGCTCGATGAATGCCAAGCCGCCGGCCTGTCGGCTCGCCAGGTGCAGTGGTTGGTCACATCGGGGCGTCGGCAGTCACCCTTTCCCCGAACGTACGTGACGTTCAGCGGGCCGATCCCGCCACTGACGATGATGTATGCGGCGCTGGCCTACGCGGGTCGAGGCGCGGTACTGAGTCACGAGACAGCTGGCTGGCTGGATCGGTTCTGCAAGCAGGGGGCGCCGATCCACATCACGGTGCCGTTTGACCGAGTGGTCGCCGGCCAGCCGGGAGTGAAGATCCACCGGTCTCGGGACCTCACCGCCGCCCATGTGCACCCGGCACGAACGCCGCGGCGTACCCGCATCGAACGGACGGTGTGCGACTTGTTGGCCGGTGCCCAGGACGCGGAGCAGGCGTTGTCGATCGTCGCTGATGCGATTCGCACGAGGATCACCACCGCCGCCAAGCTCCGCGCGGCGCTGCTAGATACCCGGAGCACCAAGTGGCGCAAGGTCGCCCTCGACGCGCTGCCCAACATCGATGGCGGTGCCCATTCGGTGCTCGAGTTGCTCGACGTACCGATCAACCGTCGCCACGGCTTGCCGCAGCCCGAGCGACAGTTCAAGCGGCTCCCCGACGGCACCGAGTACCTCGACGGCTATCTCAAGGCGTGGAGCGTTCACTACGAGTTCGACGGTCGACTCGGGCATGACAAGGCCCGCGAGATCTGGCGTGACCACCGCAGAGACAATCGCAGCACTGTCAACCGACAGCGGGTCCTACGTTATGGCTGGGCCGACCTCATCGATCGAGGTTGCGAAGTAGCCGCGGAGCGTGCCGTCGTGCTGGCGCAGCAGGGCTGGCCAGGCGCATTCCGCCGGTGCCCCCGTTGTCCGCCGAACCCGTGAAGGGTCTCCGACATCCGGGTGTCGCGCACCCTGCACGGCTTTGCGCGAGCCGCTACAGCTCGGTTCGCATGGCCCAGAGTGCGGGAAAGTAGCGGAGGTCTCGGCGGTCGCGGAGATAGCCGACGCCAGCCGAGCCGCCCGTGCCTTCCTTGTAGCCGATCTGCCGCTCGACCACGGTGGCGTGCAGCGCCCGCCACTGCGCCGAGAGCTCGTCGTGGGTCAGCAGACCCTCCGCGACATCCCAGAGATCGCCGTACGACGGCCGGTTGCGGGCAATCGTCAGCAGCGCCTGCCCGACTTCGGCCTCGTCCCCGACGGGCAGGCCGGCGGCGTCCATCGCGGCCACGAATCCGTCCCACAATGACGGCTCCGCCAGGCGACGCTCCAAGCGTGCTCGCTCGTCCTCGCTCGCGAATCGCAGCCGTCGCACCACCCCTGGGTCCTTCAGGCCGGAGAGGAACTCCAGCTCGCGGAACTGCACCGACTGGAAGCCGGAGGCCGGGGCGAGGAGGCTCCGAAACGCCAGGAAGTCCTGCGGCGTCATGGTCTCGAGCACGGGTAGCTGAGCGATCAGCACCTGTTCGATGTGCGTCACCCGACCGAGTCGATGTCGCGCCGTCCAGAGCGCATCACGGGCGGTGGAGTCCAGCAGCAGGTCCCGCACGGTCGTCAACTCGTGCAGGATCTGCTTGAACCACAGCTCGTATACCTGATGGATCGTGATGAACAGCAGCTCGTCGTGGGCCGGGGGATCGGACTGCAGCTGTTGCTGCTCCAACAGGACCGGCACGCGCAGATAACTGCCGTAGGAGAGCTGTCCGCCCTGCTCGCCGAAGGAGACCGTCGAGGTCATCGTCCGACGATAATCGAGGAGGGAAGTCATCGGCCGCCGCCGGTGTTGCCTACACCGGAGGTTCGCAAACGCATGTCAATGTCCGACTGGCAGGTCGCGCACGGGTTCCGGCGCGATCGGACGGTGCTCGACAAGCAGCTGCCGAAAGGCACGATGCGCCGGATCATCCGGTTCGCCGCCCCGTATCGCTCTGCCCTCATCTGGTTCCTGCTGCTGGTCGTTGTCGACGCCGTGATCGGAGCGGTCAACCCGCTGCTGTTCCGCGCGATCATCGACCGCGGGATCGCGCATCATCGGGTCGGGCTCACGGAGCTGCTGGCCGGTCTGGTCGCGCTGCTCGCCGTCATCCAGGCGATCGAGTCCCTCGCCAACCGCTGGTTCTCCGCGCGGATCGGCGAGGGCCTGATCTACGACATGCGATCGCAGGTGTTCGAGCACATCCAGCGGATGCCGATCGCGTTCTTCACCCGTACCCAGACCGGCGCACTGATCAGCCGGATCAACAATGATGTCCTCGGCGCTCAGCAGGCGTTCACCGGCACGCTGTCCAACGTCGTCAGCAACGTCATCAGCGTCGCGATCGTGCTGGGCGCAATGTTCTTCCTCTCCTGGCAGATCACCCTGCTGGCGCTCGTGCTGCTGCCGTTGTTCATCATCCCGGCCCGCTTGATGTCCGGTCGGCTGCAGCGCATCACTCGCGAGAGCTACGCGCTGAACGCCGAGATGTCGAACCAGATGTCCGAGCGATTCAACGTGGCCGGCGCGCTTCTCGTGAAGTTGTTCGGCCGGCCCACGGACGAGTCAGTGCTGTTCCGAACGAAGGCGCGCCGCGTCGCGGACATCGGCGTTCAGCAAGCGATGTACGCCCGGGTGCTTCTCGTCTCGCTGTCACTTGTCGCGTCCCTCGCGACCGCGCTGGTCTACGGCCTGGGTGGGCGCTTCGCCATCCAAGGGTCGCTCACCATCGGCACCGTCGTGGCGCTGACGGCGTTCCTCTCGCGGCTATACGGTCCGCTGACCTCGCTGTCGAACGTTCAGGTCGACGTGATGACTGCGTTGGTCTCCTTCGACCGAGTGTTCGAGGTGCTCGACCTCCCGCCAGCGATCGCCGACGCGCCAGATGCGGACACGCTGGTGGCGCCGCCCGGCGGTGCGAGCATCGAGTTCGACCACGTCAACTTCCGCTATCCGACTGCGGCCGAGGTTTCGCTGGCATCGCTCGAGGCCGTCGCTGTCCTCGACAACTCACCGGAGCGGCAGGTCCTGTACGACGTGTCTTTCCGTGCGAAGCCGGGCGAGCTCATCGCGCTGGTGGGTCCCTCCGGCGCCGGCAAGACCACCATCTCGCAGCTGGTGACGCGCATGTACGACGTACAGAGCGGCGCCGTGAAGATCAGCGACCGGGACGTCCGCGACGTCACCCTGACGTCGTTGCGCGATGTCGTCGGTGTCGTCACACAGGACGCACACATGTTCCACGAGACGATCCGCGCGAATCTCACGTACGCCCGTCCCGACGTCACCGATGACGAGTTGTGGGAGGTCATCGACAGCGCGCAGATCGGGGAGCTCGTCAGGTCGCTGCCCGACGGGCTCGACACGCTGGTCGGGGACCGCGGGTACCGCCTGTCGGGTGGCGAGAAGCAGCGACTCGCGATCGCGCGGCTGCTGCTGAAGGCGCCCGCCGTGGTCGTGCTCGACGAGGCAACCGCGCACCTGGACTCGGAGTCGGAGGCAGCAGTGCAGCGAGCCTTGTCGACCGCCCTCACCGGTCGCACATCGCTCGTCATTGCCCATCGGCTGTCCACCGTGCGCGAAGCGGATCAGATCCTGGTCATCGATGACGGGCGAATCGTCGAGCGCGGCCGACACGACGACCTGATCGGCGCCGGCGGTCTGTACGCCGAGCTGTACCGGACCCAGTTCGAGCGACAGGCTGATCTGCCGCCGTACGAGGACCCGCTCCTCACCTAGTCTTTCCAGATGCCCAGCCGGACGCTCGCCACCATGGTGTCGGCGGGCGTGGCCTGCGCGCTCGGAGTGGCAGCGGTGGTGGGCGCCGTCGCGCCATGGTTCCGGTTCTCGTTCCTGTCGGCGTCGGTGAACATCGCGGGTACGAGTCACTATCTCTACGGTCGGTACGCGCTGGCGTTCGCGATCGTCACGATCGTCGTCGGCGGGCTCGCGGTCGCCCTGGGGCGGGGTCACTCCGCGCGGCTGCCGAGCGGCGTGATCATCGCGCTGTGCGGGCTCGGCGGTCTCGGCGTCATGCGGCATCAAGGCAGGCACCTCAACAGCGCCAAGGCGCTGCTGAACTCCGACACGTCGTTCCGGACGCTCAACCGCTACTTCTCGACCCACACGACGCCAACGTGGGGCTTCTGGACCGAGGTGGTGGTCTTTGCGGCGATCGTGCTGGCCGGACTCGCCGTGGTCCTGACCGGAGCCCTTGGTCAGAGCAGGCGCAGCGCCCCACCATCGACGGGAATGGCACAGCCCGACAGGTACGACGCCGCCGGGGACAGCGCGAACGCCGCCACGTGACCGAACTCCGCAGGGTCACCGAGGCGACGGAGCGGGATCGTCTTGGCTCGTTCCGCCTGCGCATCGGTGGTCGGTGCGAGTGATCGCATCCGATCGGTCAGGATCGCGCCCGGCAGCAGGCTGACCACACGGATGCCCTGTGGGCCGAGCTCGTCGGCGAGCTGTTTCGCCCACATCGCCAGGCCTGGCCGCAGCCCGTTGGAGATGGCAAGTCCAGCGATCGGGCTCTTCGCCGACGTCGACAGCACGAGGCCGATGGCACCGCCTTCGCGGAGGTGCGGGACCACCGCACGGACCATGCGTACGGCGCCGAGAGTGATGGTCTCGAACCCATCGCGCCACTGTTCGTCGGTGGCACCCAGCGCATCGGTTGCGGGCGGCCCACCGACGCTGATCAGCGCACCGTCCAGCCGACCCCAGGTCGCAGTCGCCAGGGTGACGAGCTGGTCGGCGGTCGCGGCATCGGCGTTGTCGCGCGAAAGCCCACGTGCCCGGTCGGGACCGAGCTGCTCGACCGCGGCGGCTACGGAGTCCTGGGATCTCGAGGAGATGACGACCCGCGCGCCTTCCGCGACCAGAGCGGCAGCGCCGGCGTACCCAAGTCCTTTGCTGCCCCCGGTGACGATGAAGACGCGGTCCGCCAGTCCTAGATCCATCGCCTGACGCTACCCAGCGCCGACTAGAGCAGGGAGCGCAGGACGTACTGGAGGATGCCGCCGTGGCGGTAGTACTCCGCCTCGCCGGGGGTGTCGATCCGGACGGTGACGGTGAACTCCTTGGCCGCGCCGTCATCGGCGGTCGCCTTCACGGTGATCTCCCGCGGGATCGCATCGCCTTCGAGGCCCGCGATCTCGAAAGTCTCTTCACCGGTCAGGCCCAACGACTCACGGTTGTCGCCACCGGTGTACTGCAGCGGCAGAACACCCATGCCGATCAGGTTCGACCGGTGGATGCGCTCGTAGGACTCGGCGATCACCGCACGGACACCGAGCAGCATCGTTCCCTTGGCCGCCCAGTCACGGGACGAGCCGGAGCCGTACTCCTTGCCGGCGAGGATCACGAGCGGCACACCGTCGGCGAGGTAGGTCTGCGATGCCTCGAAGATCGTCGTGGTGGTGCCGTCAGGCAGGTGTCGCGTCACGCCACCCTCGGTGCCCGGCGCGAGCTGGTTTCGCAGCCGGATGTTCGCGAACGTGCCGCGGATCATCACCTCGTGGTTGCCGCGGCGCGACCCATAGGAGTTGAAGTCACGCTGCTCGACGCCGTGCTCGGTGAGGTAGGCGCCGGCGGGCGAGTCCGTCTTGATGTTGCCGGCCGGTGAGATGTGGTCGGTCGTCACCGAGTCGCCGAGTACCGCGAGGACGCGCGCTCCCTTGATGTCGGTGATCGGTGCCGGGTCCTTCGACATGCCGTCGAAGTACGGCGGGCGCCGCACGTAGGTAGAGCTGTCGGCCCACTCGAAGGAGTCACCGGTCGGCACGTCGAGACCCTGCCAGCGCTCGTCGCCCGCGAACACGTCCTCGTACGAAGAGGTGAAGCCGGCCGACCCGACGGTCTCGTTGATGACGTCCTGAATCTCCTTTGGCGACGGCCAGATGTCGGCGAGGTAGACGTCGTTGCCGTCCGAGTCCTTGCCGAGAGAGTCGGTCAGCAGCTCGATGTCCATCGTGCCGACGAGCGAGTACGCGACGACCAGGGGCGGCGACGCGAGGTAGTTCATCTTCACGTCCGGGTTGATGCGGCCCTCGAAGTTGCGGTTGCCGGACAGCACTGACACGGCGGCGAGGTCGTTCGCCTGGATCGCGGCGCTGACCTCGGGGATCAGCGGCCCGGAGTTTCCGATGCACGTGGTGCAGCCGTAGCCGACGAGGCCGAAGCCGAGCTGGTCGAGGTAGGTGTCGAGGCCGGACTTCGCGTAGTAGTCGGACACGACCTTCGAGCCGGGGGCGAGCGAGGTCTTGACCCAGGGCTTGCGACGTAGACCGCGCTCGACCGCCTTCTTGGCGAGCAGGCCGGCGCCGACCATCACGAACGGGTTGGACGTGTTGGTACAGGACGTGATCGCCGCGACGACGACCGCGCCGTGGTCGAGCTCGAAGCTCTGCCCGTCAAGAGTGACCGCAGCCGGATTGCTCGGCCGGTCGGTAGCGCGCCCGGGCGCGACCGGCTCGTCGTGCGATCCGGTGCTCGTGATGGCCGGCGCGTCGCTCGCCGGGAACGACTCCTTCGAGGCTTCGTCCGCACCGTTGCCCTGGGGCTCACCCGCATAGTCCCCGAGCACGGCGCGGAAGCCCTGCTTGGCCGCCTTCAGCGACACCCGGTCCTGCGGGCGCTTCGGCCCGGCGAGCGACGGCTCCACCGTGGACAGATCGAGTTCGAGCGTCTCCGAGTAGCTCGCCTCGCGGTCCGGGTCGTGCCAGAGCCCCTGCGCCTTGGCGTACGTCTCGACCAACTCGACGAGGGAGTTGTCACGCCCTGACAGCCGCAGATAGTTGAGGGTCTCGTCATCGATCGGGAAGATCGCGCAGGTCGAGCCGTACTCCGGGCTCATGTTGCCGATGGTGGCGCGGTTTGCCAGCGGTACGGCGGCAACCCCCGATCCGTAGAACTCCACGAACTTGCCGACCACGCCATGCTTGCGCAGCATCTCCGTGATCGTCAGGACGAGGTCGGTGGCCGTCGTACCTTCCGGCTGCTCGCCCGTGAGCTTGAACCCGACGACGCGCGGGATGAGCATCGACACCGGCTGGCCGAGCATGGCGGCTTCGGCCTCGATGCCGCCGACGCCCCAGCCCAGGATGCCGAGGCCGTTGATCATCGTGGTGTGTGAGTCGGTGCCGACGAGGGTGTCCGGGTAGGCGACACCGTCGGCGTCGAACACGACCCGCGCGAGGTATTCGAGGTTGACCTGGTGGACGATTCCGGTGTCCGGCGGCACGACCTTGAAGCCGTCGAAGGCGTTCTGCCCCCAGCGCAGGAACTGG
>JAFAZI010000087.1 GCA_019239875.1 Frankiaceae bacterium | reverse complement strand
GATCAAAACTCCGCCCCCGGGCAGGGTGATGAGCTCCCGATGAGTGGTCGTGTGACGTCCCTTGCCGTCACGCCGTACCTCCGCGACCGCCATCCGGTCGCTGCCGACGATCGCGTTCGCCAGCGTGGACTTGCCGGCGCCGGATCGCCCGAGGAGACAGATCGATCGGCCGGGACGGTCGAGCCGGTTGATCTCGTCCATGCCCTCGCCGGTGTGAGCGCTTGCGATGATCACCTGACAACCCGGCGCTGCCTGTGCGATCTCCGACGCCACCGACTCCGGACTCGGCGCGAGGTCGACCTTCGTGACCACGACGACCGGGGTCGCGCCGCTGTCCCATGCGAGTGCGACGAGCCGTTCGACCATGCCCAGCCTCGGGCGCGGAACGGCGGGGACGACGACCAGGATCTGGTCGATGTTGGCGACCAGTGTCTGCGCGCTCGACTCGCCACTAGGCGCTGCGCGCACGATCGCGGTTCGTCGCGGCAGGACGGCGGCGAGTTCGTCGTCGTCGGTGATCGCGACCCAGTCACCGACCGTGATGTCAGAGTGTTGCCAGGTCAGCTCGACCCGGAGATACCCGGCATCCCCAAGGACATCGGCCGCGCCGCGATCGACGCGAGTGACTCTGGCGGCGGTGTGCGCCGACTCGTACGGCGTGAACTCAGCGGCGTACTGCTCGTCCCAGCCGAGTGAGGAAAGACATGCGGACAACGGAGGACCTTTCGAACGAGTGAGTGGAGGGGTGATGGCAAGCAGCTGTCGCGGCATGCATAGGACCCACCTCCTCATCCGTTGTCGTTGCGGTGACCGTACTCGCGGCGGCGCAGCACGTCACTTGATTTAGCGAGTGGTGCTCAGGCCCACCCCAGCTCGTGCAGCCGGGCGTCATTGATCCCGAAGTGGTGAGCCACCTCGTGGACTACGGTGACCCTCACCTGTTGCACGACCTGGTCCAGCGTGTTGCAGCGACGAATGATCGGCAGCCGGTAGATCGTGATCTGGTCGGGCAGCGCCCCCGCGTAGGTCGTCGTCCGCTTGGTCAGCGGGACGCCCTGGTAGAGACCCAGCAGGTTCGGCGACGCGCCCATGTCCTCGACCGCGACGACGACGTTGCGCATCTGCCGACGCAGCTCGGTCGGGATCGATTCGAGCGCTCGCTCGACCAGGACGCCGAACGTCTCCTCATCGACCTCGATCATGGTTGCACCAACGGCACGACGGCGCGCGATGTTCCTCGGGCTTTATCGGCTGGGTTGAATCGGCTCGGTAGGACAGCATGGGGCCGTGAGCGAGTGGCTGCTGGATCCTGACGTCACGTACTTGAACCACGGCGCGTTCGGGGCACTTCCGAAAGTCGTGGCCGAGGCCGCCGCGCAGCTTCGGGTGGAGATGGAGCGCAACCCCGCCGACCTCCTGATGCGGCGGCTGCCTGATCTGCTCGATCAGGTTCGTGGCCGGCTCGCCGAGTTCCTCCACGCGGACGAGGCGGGCTGCGTCTTTCTCGCCAATGCCACAGCGGGCACCGCGACGGTGATCCGGTCGCTCGCACCGGACATGCAGCCGGGCGACGAGATCCTCACCACTGATCACCGTTATCAGGCCGTGCAGGTCCAACTCCAGGCACACGCGAACCGGGACGGCGTCGTGCCCGTCTTCGCGCACGTGCCGCTCGACCTCACCGATCCCTCCGACGTGGTGACCGCGATCATCGAGCGGGTCACCCGCCGCACCAGGTTGATCGTCGTCGACTCGATCGCCTCCGCCAGCGGGTTCGTCTTCCCCGTTGCGCAGATCGTCGAGGCCGCACACGAACGAGGCGTGCCGGTGCTGGTGGACGCAGCCCATGCGCCGGGCCAGATCGCGAATGACCTCGAGCAGCTCGGCGCCGACTTCTGGGTCGGCAACCTGCACAAATGGGTCTGCTCCCCACGGGCCGCGGCGATCCTGTCGATCACACCGCAGTGGCGCGAGAAGATTCGTCCACTCGTGCCGTCGCACCTGTTCGCCGACGGCCTGCAGCCCGCGTTCGACTGGACCGGCACGTTCGACCCGGTCAACCTGCTCGCCGTGCCGGCTGCCCTGGACTTCTGGGCGGGCCTCGGTTGGGACGGTGTCCGACGGCGCCAGCGAGAGCTGGTCGACGCCGGCGCCGCGGTCGTTGCCGCGGCACTGGGAACCACCACCCGAGTCGATGACCGGTTCCGAGCCGCAATGCGAATCGTCGAACTACCGGACCGATTGGACGCTAGCCGGGCCCGAAGCATCGAGGCGACGCTGTCTGCCCGATACCGGGTCGAGGTCTCGCTCATGAATCTCCACGACCGCGACTTCGTCCGGGTGTGCGGGCAGGTCTACAACGAGCCCGCCGACTACGACCGGCTGGCTCGTGCGCTGCCGGAGCTGCTGTAGGCATGGCACCACTCAGCGACGACGAGGTGGCCGCTATCTACGACCTGATCAATCCGTGGGACCCGGACGCCTCAGCAGCAGACCGCTTCTACTCAAATCTCGTGATGATGAGCCAGGACGTCCTCGATGTCGGGTGCGGAACCGGGTCGCTGCTCCACACGGCTCGCCGCCACGGCCATCGCGGCCGCCTGACGGGAGTCGACCCGGACCCTGCGATGCTCTCGCGCGCCCGCAGGCGAACCGACATCGAGTGGCGGCTCGCGCGCGCGGAGCAGCTGGACTGGATTGATCAGTTCGACCTCGCCACTATGACCAGCCATGCCTTTCAGTGCCTGATCACCGACGAGGAGATCCACCGTTCGCTGGTCGCGGTCGGGCGATGCCTGCGACCTGGTGGACGCTTCGCCTTCGAGTCCCGACACCCGCAGGCACGCGCGTGGGAGGTGTGGTCGGCCGCCCCTCCGTCCGCCGTGAGGTTCGAAGGCCGCGACCTGTCACAGTCGCATCGCGTTGAGTCGGTGGTCGGGGACGTGGTGACGTTCACCGAGCTGACGACGGACGCGAGCGGCGCGGTGCTTCGCGAAGACACCACATCGTTGCGGTTCCTCGATCCCGTCTCGCTGGCAGCGCACTTGACCGAGGCCGGTTACGTGGTCGACTCACAAAGCGGAGACTGGTTCGGCGCGGCGATCGACGAGTCGAGCACCGAGATCGTCACCGTCGCGCGGCGTTAGCGACGCGTCGTGGCCGGTTCAGTCAGGTCGACCGTCCGCTGTGCCGGGAGGTGCGCGGTCGGCGTCCGGATCCCGACGATCGCGATCTCGTAGTCGACCATGTTGTCGAGCATCAGCCCGCGTGCCGATGCCGACTCGCGCAATGACGCCGTCGCCTCCAGCGCCACCGCCGCGCACCTGCGGTCCGTGAACGTCGTGTGGGCCATCATCAGACCGGCAGCACGATCGATGGCGATCACGTGGCCGCGGTACCCGGTCAAGGTTCGTAGCGTCGGCAGCATGTGCTCGCGCGCCCACTCGAGATGGGTGTCGAGCTCCGCCGGCTCACACCGCATCATCGACAGCCGCATGATGTTGCCCACCCAGTTGGGACCCATCTCGTCGAGCAGCACCGCCTCGCCCCGCTCCACGATCGCAGTGCTGCCGATGATTCCGGCCGCAGCGTCGCGCAGTCGCTCGACGTCCCGCTCGCTCGCCAGCATCATCGCCTCGGTGTCCCAGACACTCGTCACGAGACATTCGCCGGTTTGCCGGTTGACCCACATACCCAAGCCCTGGCTGCCGGCCAGCTTGTCGATAGCGGGCTTGACGACCGTGCGGACGTACATGATCAGGTCGTCGACTCTGGCGGGGTCCCCGTGAACGAAAGACATTCGACCGAACATGCTGGCTCCTCACGTGGTGGAGATGGACATCCACCATCGCGCTGTCGGCGCCGAAAGACGATGGCCCGTACGGACTAGATCACGTCGGACGCGACCTCCCAGACGTGACCGTCCGGGTCGGCGAACGCAGCCGTACGTTGGCCCCATGGCCGATCGATCGGTCCATTGAGCAACGCGGCGCCGCGTCCGGTCAGCTCGGCAACCGTCGCGTCGCAGCTGTCAACGGTGATCGTGAGCTGCGACCGCGTACCGCTGCCCGCCGGTGCGACGTTCGCGGGCTCGACGAGCTCCGGGGCCTCGGAGTCGACGAGAAGGTTGATCACGATGTTGGTGAACCGAAGGGCGGTGGAAGCCTCGTCCTGAAAGATCGCCTCGGTGTCGAAGACCCGCAGGTAGAACTCGGTGGCGACAGCGATGTCGGACACGAACAACGTGATCGCGCCGACCGTAAGGTTGTCGCTCATGACAGCCCGAGCAGCTCGTCGATCCCGACCGTCAGTCCTGGTCGCTCGGCGACCTTGCGCACGGCGAGCAGGACCCCTGGCATGAACGACTCACGAGACATCGAGTCGTGCCGAATCGACAAGGTCTCCCCCTCGCCGCCCAGCAGGACTTCCTGATGGGCGACGAGGCCGGCGAGTCGCACCGCGTGGATGCGCACTCCGCCGACATCCGCGCCGCGGGCGCCGTCGAGCGCCTCGGTCGTCGCGTCCGGCGATGCTTTGCCCTGCCGGGACTCGGCGATCAGCTCCGCGGTCCGCCGGGCGGTTCCACTCGGCGCGTCGATCTTGTTCGGGTGGTGCAGCTCGACGATCTCCACGGAGTCGAAGTACGGCGCGGCCGTGGCCGCGAAGCGCATCATCAGCACCGCGGCGATGCCGAAGTTCGGCGCGATCACTGCGCCGACGGACGGATGGCCGGCGAGCATGAAGCGGACCTCGTCGAGCCGCTCATCGGTGAAACCGGTGGTGCCGACGACGCAATGCAGACCCTCGCCGATGCACCAGCGAAGGTTGTCCATCACCGCGCCGGGCGTCGTGAAATCGACCACGACGTCTGCTGACCGCAGCGGTTCGCGGTCATCCCCGACGTCGAGCCCGGCGACCAGGTTCAGGTCGTCAGCCGCTTCGACGGCACGGCAGACCTCGGCGCCCATTCGACCCTTGGCGCCGAGGACGCCGACGTCAACCATCGTCGTGGAGTGGGCTCATGCTGCGAATTGTGCCGTGTTCTCGTCGTACGGTCCGACGACGGCCAGCGAATCAGGACGCGTGAACACCTCGCTGGCGATCGCCTGCACGTCGTCGAGTGAGACCGCGTCGATGCTCGCGAGCACTTCTTCGACGGTGAGCAACTCGCCGTACACGAGCTCGGCCTTGCCGAGACGACTCATCCGCGAGCCGGTGTCCTCGAGGCCGAGCACGAGTCCGCCACGCATCTGTCCCTTGCCTCGCGCGAGCTCATCGGTCGTCAAACCGTTTGCCGCGGCGAGCGCAAGCTGCTCGCGGCACAGCTCGACCACCTGGCGAGCTCGGTCGGGATGACATCCGGCGTAGACGCCGAACATGCCGGTGTCGGCGTAGTGCGTCGCGAAGGAGTAGACCGAATATGCCAGGCCCCGGATCTCGCGTATCTCCTGGAACAGCCGCGATGACATGCCACCACCAAGCGCGGCATTGAGCACGCCGAGGGCGAACCTCCGGTCGTCGTGGCGTGACAGGCCGGGGACGCCGCAGACGATGTTCGCCTGCTCCGTGGGACGAGCGCGCACCGCGGTGCCGACGGCAAAGGCCGGCGCCGCGCCCTGCGATCGCGGCGCGGCCGGCCGGCGGGAGTCGTCGACGGCGACGTCCGCAAAAGCTTTCTTGACGAGCCGGACGAGGCGGCCGTGATCAACGTTGCCGGCCGCGGTGATGACGAGGTGGTCGGTGCGGTAACGGCGTCGGTAGTACCCAGCGATCGAGGATCGGGTCATCGCGCCGATCGAGTCCACCGATCCGAGGACCGGACGGCCAAGCGGGTCGTCGGGCCAGACCAGGTCCGCGAAGGTGTCGTGGACCGAGTCGCCTGGGTCGTCATCGTGCATCGCGATCTCTTCGAGGATCACGCCGCGTTCGTTGTCGACCTCCTTGGAGGCGAGCACCGACGACGTGACCATGTCGCAGACGACGTCGACGGCGATCGGCAGATCCGCGTCGAGCACCCGCGCGTAGTAGCAGGTGTACTCCTTCGCGGTGAACGCATTCAGCTCGCCGCCGACTTCGTCCAACGCCGAGGCGATCGTCAACGCATCGCGGCGCTTCGTGCCCTTGAACAGCAGGTGCTCGAGGTAGTGCGACGCGCCGTGCAGCGAGGGTGACTCATCGCGCGAGCCAACACCGATCCAGACCCCGAACGCCACGGAACGGACCCCGGGCACGGACTCGGAGATCACCCTGAGGCCGCCCGGCAGGACGGTACGGCGAATGACCGCGCCGTCCGCGGCCGTGATCAGCGTGCGGGCTGTGCCCGTTCGCTGATCACGACCTGCGAGATCGACTGGCACTACTCGTCTGACTCGGCCGCCGCCGACTCGCCATCCTCGGCGTCGTCGAGCACCGGCACCAGGGAGAGCTTGCCGCGCGGGTCGATCTCGCCGATCTGGACCTGCACCTTGGTGCCGACCGGAAGCACGTCATCGACGTTCTCCACTCGTTTGCCGCCCACGATCTTGCGGATCTGCGAGATGTGCAGCAAACCGTCCTTGCCGGGCGTCAGCGAGATGAACGCACCGAACGTCGTGGTCTTGACCACGGTGCCCAGGTAGCGCTCGCCGACCTCGGGAAGCTGCGGCGACACGATCGAACGGACCGCTCGAAGCGCGGCCTCGGCCTTGTCGCCGTCGGTCGCGGCGATGTAGATCGTGCCGTCGTCCTCGACCGTCAGATCTGCTCCGGTGTCGGCCTGGATCTGGTTGATGATCTTGCCCTTCGGCCCGATGATCTCGCCGATCTTCTCGACCGGGATCCGCTCGGTGATGATCCGCGGCGCGAACGGCGACATGTCGCCCGGCTCCGCAATGGCCTCGGCCATCACGTCGAGGATCGTCATCCGCGCATCCCGCGCCTGCTGCAAGGCGCCGGCGAGAACGGAGGCCGGGATGCCCGTGAGCTTGGTGTCGAGCTGCAGTGCAGTGACGAAATCACGGGTGCCCGCGACCTTGAAGTCCATGTCGCCGTAAGCGTCCTCGGCACCGAGGATGTCCGTCAGGGTGACGAAGTCGTCGCCCTCGTTGATCAGACCCATGGCGATGCCCGCAACCGGCGCCTTCAACGGCACGCCCGCGGCCATGAGCGACAGCGTCGAGGCACACACCGAGCCCATCGAGGTCGAGCCATTGGAGCCGAGCGCCTCGGACACCGCACGGATCGCGTACGGGAAGTCCTCCTTGCTCGGCAGCACGGGCAGCAGCGCCCGCTCGGCGAGCGCGCCGTGGCCGATCTCACGCCGCTTCGGCGAGCCGACCCGGCCGGTCTCGCCGGTGGAGTACGGCGGGAAGTTGTAGTGATGCATGTAGCGCTTGCGGGTCTCCGGGTTCAGCGTGTCGACCATCTGCTCCATGCGGAGCATGTTCAACGTCGACACGTTCAGGATCTGGGTCTCGCCGCGCTCGAACAGCGCCGAGCCGTGTACCCGCGGGACGACGTCGATCTCGGCTGACAACGTCCGGATGTCGGCGAGGCCGCGACCGTCGATGCGAACGCCGTCCTTGATGACCCGAGCCCGCACCAGCTTCTTGGTCAGGGCGCGGTAGGCGGCACTGACCTCCTTCTCGCGACCCTCGAGCGCCTCAGCGGTCCGCTCCTTGGCGAGCTCCTTGAGCCGGTCGAGCTCGGTCTCGCGCTGCTGCTTGTCAGCGATCGTCAGCGCCGCCGCGAGCTCATCCGAGACGGCTGCCGCGACCGCGTCGAACGCGTCGTCCTGGTAGTCGAGGAACACCGGGAACTCCTTGGTGTCCTTCGCGGCGGAGTCAGCCAGGCGCTGTTGCGCGGCACAGAGCTCGGCGAGGAACGGCTTGGCGGCCTCGAGGCCCTGGGCGACGATCTCCTCGGTCGGCGCCTGCGCGCCGGCCGCGACCAGCTCGATGGTGTTCACGGTGGCTTCTGCCTCGACCATCATGATCGCGACGTCACCGCCCTCCACCACTCGACCGGCGACGACCATGTCGAAGACCGCGTTCTCGAGCTCGGTGTAGGTGGGGAACGGGATCCACTCGCCGTCGATCAGTGCGATCCGGGCGCCGGCAACCGGACCCGAGAAGGGGAGGCCGGACAGCAGCACGCTGCACGCCGCGCCATTGATCGCAAGGACGTCGTACAGGTGGTCGGGGTCGAGGGCCATGATCGTCGTGACGATCTGGACCTCGTTGCGCAAGCCCTTCACGAAGCTGGGGCGAAGGGGGCGGTCGGTCAGCCGGCAGGTGAGGATCGCGTCCTCGCTCGGGCGGCCTTCGCGACGGAAGAACGAGCCGGGGATCTTGCCGGCGGCGTACTGCCGCTCCTCGACGTCAACCGTCAGGGGGAAGAAGTCGAACTGGTCCTTCGGCTGCTTGCCGGCCGTGGTGGCCGAGAGCAGCATCGTGTCGTCGTTGAGATAGGTGACCACGGAACCCGCGGCCTGCTGGGCGAGGCGCCCAGTCTCGAAGCGAATCGTGCGCTCGCCCAGCGAGCACTTGAGGATTGCTGTCGAGGTCTGCTCGGTGCCCGAGGCAGAGGTGTATTCGTCGGAGCCCGTCACGGGCGCCTCCATTCATCAGAGGCGCGCTAGGTCTTACGGCGGACCGGTCATCGATCGAAGCGCTCGGGCTGTGGAGACTCAGCTCCCGGACGCCACTACCGAGGACCGGCTTGCTAGACCAGCGCGCGGTTCGGCTGGCTCGCTACCGGCGAAGACCGAGTCGTTCGATCAATGCGCGGTAGCGCTGCACGTCCTTGGCGGCGAGGTACTTCAGCAGCCGGCGGCGACGGCCGACGAGCTGCAGCAGACCACGCTGCGTGTGGAAGTCGTGCTTGTGTTGCTTCATGTGTTCGGTGAGGTCGGCGATGCGTCGCGTGAGCAGCGCGATCTGGACCTCTGGAGAGCCGGTGTCGCCCTCGACGGTGGCGTACTCGGACATGATCTGTTGCTTGACAGCAGCGTCGAGCGGCACTGAGTGGTTCTCCTGAATCATCAGCCCACAGGGTTGCACCACAGGGGCAGACGGCTATTGACGCGATCAAGCATAGCCGAGCCGCGATTTTTCTCGGCCAACCGTCTCGAATCGTTGATTTCGGGTGCTCAGAACCAACGATTCGAGACGGTTGGGCGATAACTAGGGGGTGAGGAGCGCGCGGGCCTGGTCGACGTCTCGATGCATCTGGTCGACGAGATCCTCGATCGCATCGAAGCGCTCCATGCCGCGCAGCTGCTGCGCGAACTCCACCACGACGTGCTCGTCGTACAGATCGAGCTCGTGGCCCTCATCGATCACGTACGCCTCGACCCGACGAGCAACCCCGTTGAAGGTCGGGTTCGTCCCCACGCTGATCGCCGCGAGGTGACGGCTGTCGTCGGCTCGTGTCAGCCAGCCGGCATACACGCCGTCGTGCGGAATGGCGATCCGGTGGTCGATGCCGAGGTTGGCGGTGGGGAATCCGAGCTCACGGCCACGCGCGTCGCCCCGGACGACGGCGCCTTCGACGAAGTGGTTCCGGCCGAGTGCGACAGCCGCGGCGGCGACGTCCCCCGCAGCCACCTTCTCCCGCACATAGGTCGAGCTGATGACGTCAGTGTCACGGAGCAGTGCGACGTCATCGACTGCGAGGTCGTACTTGCGGAGCAGTGCCACGTCGCCGCTCGCCCGATGTCCGAACCGGAAGTTCTGCCCAACCACGATCTGGACGGCATGAAGACGCTCGATGAGCGTCTGCTCGACGAACTCTTCGGCGCTCTGATGGGACAGCGCCTCGGTGAACTCCAGCACGACGACCTGGTCGGCGCCGTGCTGCTCCAGCAGCTGGATGCGTCGCTCGAGCGTGGTCAACATGAGCGGCATCGCCTCGGGGCGGAGCACCGCGACCGGATGCGGGTCGAACGTGATGACCACAACTCGGGCATCACGCTCCTTCGCCGCCGCCACCGCGTGGGCCAGGACGAGCTGGTGACCGCGGTGAACGCCGTCGAAGATGCCGATGGGCACGACCGCGGGTTGCACGCCAGTCATTGTGCCGGTCCCGCGAACACGCAAATCGGCTGCGCCACGCCGTCACGGTCCTCGATCAGCGCGACGAGCGATCCATCCGGGCCGAACACCGCCGCAGGACTCGACGTGATGTCCATCGGCACCCGCTGCCCATGAGTGATGCGGGTTGCCACATCATCACTGACCCGAAGCTGCGGGAACGACGCCTCGGCCGCCGTCGCGATTGGGACCATGGCAAGGTCCGCGGCGAGGGCATCGAGGGTCCGCGCCCGATCGATCCCGAATCCTCCGACCCGGGTACGCCGCAGGGCGGTCAGATGGGCACCCACCCCGAGGGCAGCGCCGAGGTCGCGGGCCAGTGCCCGTACGTAGGTGCCGGTCGAGCACTCGACCGACACCGCGAGCTCCGGGCCGGTGCGCGCGACAAGCGCGAACGTGCTGACCGTCACCGGTCTAGCCGGCAGGTCGATCGCCTCGCCGTCACGGACCCGCTTGTAGGCACGGACCCCGTCGACTTTGATCGCCGAGACCGACGACGGGACCTGCTCGATGTCGCCAGTGAGCTGAGCGATGGCCGCCGTGATCTGCTCATCGCTGATGCCGGCGGCGTCGCGCTCCTCGAGCACCTCCCCGTCGGCGTCGTCGGTGGAGGTGGCGACGCCGAGGCGGATCACCGCGTCGTACGCCTTGTCCTTGCCGGCGATGTACCCGAGCAGGCGGGTTGCCTTGTTGACGCCGACGACGAGAACGCCGGTCGCCATCGGGTCGAGCGTGCCCGCGTGACCCACCTTGCGGGTGCCGGCCAGCTTGCGAATCCGCGCAACGACGTCATGCGATGTCCACCCGGCCGGCTTGTCGACGACGACCAGGCCGTCGCTCATGTCCGGTACGGGTCCGGGTCGCCCGCCGGTCGCGCGCGCTCGGCCTCACGGTGCAGTCGCTCATCGTCGTCCCGCGCCTTCGCGAGAAGCTCTTCGATGTGCGCCGCGTTCTCGGGTACGGCGTCGAGCACGAACGTGATGCTCGGGGTGTGCTTCAGGCCAGTGGCACGACCGACCGCCGTGCGCACCTGACCCTTCGCATCATCGAGCGCCGCGGCACTGTCGGCTCGGACCTGCTCGTCGCCCCACACAGTCCAGAACACCGTCGCCTCGTGGAGGTCAGGCGTCATCCGGACGTCGGTGATCGTGACCATGCCCAGCCGGTCGTCCTTGACCTGGTGCTCGACGACGCTCGCGACCACCTCCCGCACGCGTACGGCGATCCGTCGTTGGTGCTGACTCACGTACGGGGCTTCTCGCGCAGCTCGAAGGTCTCGATCACGTCTTCGACGTTGATGTCGTTGTAGTTGCCGAGACTGATACCGCACTCGAAGCCTTCACGGACCTCGGTGGCGTCGTCTTTGAACCGCCGCAAGGTGGAGATGGTCAGGTTGTCCGCCACGACCGCTCCGTCACGAACCAGCCGCGCCTTGGAGTTCCGCACGATGGTGCCGGACCGGACGATGCAGCCGGCGATGTTGCCGGCCTTGCTCGATCGGAAGATCTCGCGAATCTCCGCAGTGCCGAGCTGCACCTCTTCGAACTCCGGCTTGAGCATGCCCTTGAGCGCGCTCTCCACGTCGTCGATCGCGGCGTAGATGACGGAGTAGAAGCGGACGTCGACCTTCTCGCGCTCGGCCAGCTCACGCGCCTTGCCCTCGGGGCGCACGTTGTAGCCGATGACCACCGCATCCGACGCCCGCGCGAGGTTGATGTCGTTCTCGGTGATCGCACCGACACCGCGGCCGATGATCCGCAGCGACACCTCGTTCGCCTCGCCGACATCGATGTTCAGCAGCGCGTCCTCCAGAGCCTCGACAGAACCCGAGACATCGCCCTTGAGGATCAGGTTGAGCTGGTTGACCTCGCCCTGCTGGATCCGCTCGAGGACGTCCTCGAGCGTCATCCGGCCACGGCCCTTCGCCAGCTCGGCGAAGCGCTCGCGCGCCTGACGCTGCTCCGCGATCTGCCGGGCGACACGGTCCTCAGGTACGACGAGGAAGTTGTCACCCGCTCCGGGAACGCTCGTGAAGCCGAGCACCTGGACCGGACGCGACGGCCCAGCCTCCTCGACGGAATCACCGTTCTCGTCCAGCATCGCGCGAACCCGGCCGAACGCGTCGCCTGCGACGATCGAGTCACCGACCCGAAGCGTGCCTCGCTGAACCAGCACGGTCGCGACCGGACCGCGGCCGCGGTCGAGGTGAGCCTCGATGGCAACACCTTCGGCCGTGCGGGTCGGGTTGGCCCGGAGATCCAAGGCGGCGTCAGCGGTCAGCACGATTCCCTCGAGGAGGGTGTCCAGACCGAGACCGGCCTTGGCCGAGACGTCGATGAACAGGGTGTCGCCGCCGTACTCCTCCGCCACCAGGCCGTACTCCGTGAGCTGGCCGCGGACCTTAGCCGGGTCGGCGTCCTCCTTGTCGATCTTGTTGACCGCCACGACGATCGGGACCTCAGCCGCCTGGGCGTGGTTGAGCGCCTCGATGGTCTGCGGCATCACGCCGTCGTCTGCGGCGACGACCAGCACGGCGATGTCCGTGACCTGTGCACCACGGGCACGCATGGCGGTGAACGCCTCGTGGCCCGGGGTGTCGATGAAGGTGAGGGTCCGCTCGTTGCCCTCCACCGTCGCGTGCACCTGGTACGCGCCGATGTGCTGCGTGATCCCGCCGTGCTCGCTGGTCACGACGTCGGTCGTGCGGATCGCGTCCAGGAGCTTGGTCTTTCCGTGGTCAACGTGACCCATGACCGTGACGACCGGCGCGCGAGCGACCAGGTCCTCCTCCTGCTCTTCAGCGTCGAACTCGATGCTGAAGCGCGACAGGATCTCGGCGTCCTCCTCCTCCGGAGTGACGATGCGAACATCCCAGCCGAGCTCAGTGCCGAGCAGCTGCAGCGTCTCCTCCGGCGCCGACTGGGTTGCCGTCACCATCTCGCCGAGCTGGGTGAACACCACCTGGACCAGTGATCCAGGGTTCGCCCCGATCCGGTCGGCGAAGTCTGCGAGGCTCGCACCTCTCGGCAACCGGATCTGCTCGCCATTGCCGTGCGGGACCTGCACGCCACCGATGGTCGGGGCCTGCATGTTGTCGAACTCTTGACGGCGCTGCTTCTTGGACTTGCGACCCCGGGTCGGGCGACCACCGGGACCGCGGCCGAACGCACCCTGGGTCGGAGCACCGCGACCACGACCACCCGGACCACCGGGACGACCACCGAAGCCGCCGGGACGACCGGGCGCGCCAGCGCCCTGACCGCCGCCGCCGCCCGGGCCACCGCGGTAGCCACCGCCGCCGGGCCCACCCTGGCCGCCACCCGGACGACCACCTGGGCCGCCGGGGCCGCGGCCGCCGAAGCCACCGCCGCCGCCCGGACCGCCACCGGGACGCTGCGCCGGGCGCGGCGGCATCATGCCGGGGCCGGGTCGCGTGCCGCCTGGCCGCGGCGGCATCTGGCCGGGTCCCGGACGAGGCGCCGCAACGCCGCGGTCACGCGTGGTGAACGGATTGTTGCCCGCGGGACGAGAGGTGAAGGGGTTGTTGCCGGCCGGGCGCGGCGCAGCGGGCCGCGGCACGGGCGGCGCGTCGGACAGCGCGGCGGGCGCCTCGGGCTCGATCGGAGCGGGCGGCGCCGTCGGGGGGAAGACCTCCTCGGTCGGCGCGAAAGCAGGCGGCTCCTCGACCTTCGGCGGCTCCGCGGGGGCGGCGGGCGCCTCCGGCTCGGCTGCGGCCGTCTTCTTCGCCGCGGTCTTCTTGGCCGGCTTCTGCTGGTCTTCCGGGATCGGGGGGAAGGCGGCGTACACCTTCGCGACGACCGGAGCTTCGACGGTCGACGACGGGGTCTTGACGTACTCCCCGTTGTTGTTGAGCCACTCGATCAGCTGCTTGGACTGCAGACCGACCTCTTTGGCAAGGGCGGATACCCGTTGCTTGGCCACAAACTCTCCTTCGGTGGCCCACGGTCATCCTTACCGCAAGCCGTTGTCAGTGCACGGCGGTACTCATCGGTGCTGGCTCATCGAGCGCTCATTGTTCGGTTCCGCTCTCGTTCGCATTCGTTTCGTTGGCGACGTACGCCGACAAGCTCGTCGGATCGAGCGGACCCTCGGCCTTCAACGCCCTCGGGAACGCCCGCCGACGCACCGCCAGCTCGAGGCACTCCGCCGTGGGATGGAGGTGTGCTCCACGCCCGGGCGAGGTGCCGCGGTGATCGGGGAGCAGGGCTCCGTCGACCGCGACGACGCGCAACAGGTCTGACTTCGCGGCGCGGACCCGGCACCCGACACATGTGCGGACCGGCTCAACGCCCCTGGTCACCTGGAGAGTCTAGCCCTGAGCGGGTGTCTCCGCGTCAGAGCGGATGTCGATCCGCCAGCCGGTGAGGCGATTCGCGAGCCTCGCGTTCTGCCCTTCCTTGCCGATCGCGAGGGAGAGCTGGAAGTCGGGGACGATCACGCGGGCCGCCTTGACGGTCGGATCGACGACCGAAACGCTGGTCACCTGGGCCGGGGACAGCGCGTTACCGACGAACGTCGCCGGGTCGTCGTCCCAGTCGATGATGTCGATCTTCTCGCCGTGGAGCTCGGTCACCACCGCTCGCACCCGGGCACCCATCGGCCCGATGCAGGCCCCGCGGGCCCGGACATCGGCGGAGTTCGACCGCACGGCGATCTTGGTCCGGTGGCCGGCCTCGCGGGCGATCGCGGCGATCTCCACCGTCCCGTCCGCGATCTCGGGCACCTCCATCGCAAAGAGCTTCTTGACGAGATGAGGGTGGGTGCGTGACAGCGTGATCTGGGTGCCGCGGATGCCCTTGTTGACGTTGATCACCAGGCACCGCAGCCGCTCGCCGTGGACGTAGCGCTCGCCGGGCACCTGTTCGCCGGGAGGCAGCACGCCCTCCACATCGCCGAGGTGGACGAACACCGGTCCGTCCGGACGGACCCCGGAGTGATGCTGGACGACCCCACTGACCAGGTCGCCCTCCTTGCCGGCGTACTCGCCGTAGGTCGTCTCCTGCGCGACGTCCCGCAGCCGCGACATGATGACCTGCTTCGCGGTCATCGCCGCGATCCGGCCGAAGTCGTGCGGGGTGTCGTCGGTCTCGCGGACCACCGCTCCAGCCTCGTCGAGCTCCTGCGCGAAGATCGTCACCTCGCCGGATTTGCGGTCGAGCTCAGCGCGGGCGTTCTCATGCGCGCCGTCGGTGCGGTGATAAGCCGCAAGCAGAGCGGACTCGATGGCCTCGACCACGGTGTCGAAGGAGACGTCCTTCTCCCTGACGAGACCGCGGAGCGCCGCAACGTCGATGTTCATCGCGAGAACTCCAACACGATCGAGCCGGGGCCGAGGTCCGCGAACCGGAGGTCGCGCCGCTCGCCCCCCAGGTCAAGCGTGACGCCGTCGTCCGAGACGCCCTCGATCCGGCCGGTCAGCCCGTCGACCGTCACCTTGCGGCCGATGTTGCGGCGCCAGTGCCGCGGCTCCGTCAGCGGCCGGTCGACACCGGGCGACGTGACCTCGAGCGTGTACGGCTGCTCCCCGGTGGCATCCGCCGTGTCGAATTCGGCGCCGATCGCTCGGGACAGATCCGCCACGTCGTCGAGGTCGATGCCGCCGTCACGGTCGACGACGACGCGCACGACACTGCGCCGACCGGCCTGGCTGACCGTGAGCTCCTCGAGGTCGTAGCCCGCGTTGACGACGACCGGTTCGGCCACTTCGCGCAGCTTGGGTGCCGAGAGCGAAGTCATGGCGACAAAGGTAGTCGAGCAACCCCGTGCGTGATGGCAGACTCGACACAGTGCGAGTGACCCGACGGACGGCCCTGGGCGCCGGAGCGCTTGCCGTCGTGGGTTGCCACAACGCGAAACCGACACCGAGGTCGACAGCGGTGCCGCCGGCTCCCGACGCCGCCGCGCTGACGGAGGCTCGCGTGTCCGAGGCCCGACTTCTGGCGTCCTACGACGTGAAGATCGCGACCCTGCCACTGCACAAGCGCGCGCCGCTCCAGGTCGAGCGAGCGATCCATGCCACTCACCTCGCTGCCTTGCGGGGGACGTCGCATGAGCGACCGGCCAGTAGGCCGGTGCAGAATCTGCCGGCCGAGCTCCGTGCGTCGGCGCAGCGGCTGCGGCGGCTCGCGCTCGCTGCCGTGGACGGGTCACACGCCGCGTTGCTTGCGAGCATCGCCGCGGCGCACGCTGCGGTCGAGCAGTGAGCCGGCGGGCGGCTGTCCCAGATGAGTGACCTCGCCGCGCTGCAGAACGCGCTCGCCGCAGAACACGCCGCGGTGTATGGATACGGCGCGGCGGGCGCCGTCATGCGCGGCAGCGACCGCGACTACGCCTCCCGATCGCTCGAGACACACATGCGACAGCGTGACCAGCTGATCACGATGATCGGTGACGTGAACGCGTCACCCGTCCCGGCGCAGCCGGCGTACCGACTGCCGAGCCCGCTGACCTCGCATTCGGCCGCGCGTGATCTCGCCGCCCATCTCGAGCAGGGCGTCGCCGGTGCGCTCTGGGACCTGGTCGCGGCGACGGCACCCAACAGCCATGCCAGGGCGCTGGCCATCGGATGGCTCTCCGACGCCGCCGTCCGAGCTGCGCACTGGGGCACGAGGCAGGCGCTCCCGGGTCAGCCCGCGTAGCGCGGCTACGCGGTCAGCTCGGCGACCACGGTGTCGAGCGCGACGGTTCGACGCTCCCCCGACTTGCGGTCCTTGACCTCGACGTTGCCGTCCTTGAGTGCTTTTCCGACCACGACGATGGTCGGCACGCCGATCAGGTCGGCATCCGCGAACTTCTCCCCCGCGGACGCGTCCCGGTCGTCGAGGATGACTCTGCTGCCCGCGGCATCGAACTGCTCGGCCAGGGTGGTGGCCGCGGTGAGCTGCTCGTCGCCGCGCCCCACCGGAACGATGTGCACGTCGTACGGTGCGATCTCTGCCGGCCAGCAGAGACCGCTCTCGTCGAGCGTCTGCTCGGCGACCGCTGACACGGCGCGCGAGACGCCGACGCCGTACGAGCCCATCGTGATCCGTAACGGTTCGCCGTCCGGCCCCTGGGCATCGAGATCGAACACGTCGGCGTACTTGCGGCCGAGCTGGAAGATGTGGCCGATCTCGATGCCACGTGCGATCGACAGCTCGCCGCCGCATCGGGCGCAACGGTCGCCGTTGCGGATCTCCACCGCACCGAGTTCGCCGGCCGGCTCGAAGTCACGGCCGCGTACGACGTATGCCGCGTGCTTGTCCTTCTCATTGGCGCCGGTGACCCACGCACTACCTGGCACGACGATCGGGTCCACGAGATAGCGAATGCCCCACTCGGCGAGCCGCTGCGGCCCGATGTACCCGACCGTGAGCTCCGGGTGGGCCGCGAGGATCGCCGGATCCGCTACGTCCACCTCGGTCGGTTCCAGCTGACCGGACACTCGCTTGAGGTCGACGTCGCGGTCTCCGGGCACGCCGATGACAAGGAGCTCCCAGTCACCGCCCGGTGCCCGCACCTTGAGCACCACGTTCTTGAGGGTGTCCGCTCCGATCCACTCGCGGTCCGGCATGTGGTCCTTGATCACCGCGACGAGAGTGTCGATGGTCGGCGTGTCCGGGGTGTCGAGCACGCGGCTGGCCGGATGCTCCGCCGGATCCTGCTTCTCGGGAGCTGCGATCTCGACCGCTTCGGTGTTTGCGGTGTAGTCGCAGTTGGCGCACTGGACGAACGTGTCCTCGCCGTACTCCGCGGGTGCCAAGAACTCCTCGCTCGCCGACCCACCCATCGCGCCGGAGGTTGCGAAGGCGATCCGGTAGTCGAGGCCGAGTCGTCTGAAGATCCGCTCGTAGGCCGACCGGTGCAGCTGGTACGCCGCGGCCAGGCCCTCGTCGCTCGTGTCGAAGGAGTACGAGTCCTTCATGACGAACTCGCGACCACGAAGCAGACCGGCTCGCGGACGTGCCTCGTCGCGGTACTTGGTCTGGATCTGGAAGAGGATCAGCGGATAGTCGCGGTACGACGAGTACTCACCCTTCACCATGAGGGTGAACAGCTCCTCGTGTGTCGGCCCGAGGAGGTAGTCCGAGCCCTTCCGGTCCTGCAGCCTGAACAACGCGTCGCCGTAGTCGTACCAGCGACGACTGGTCTCGTAGTACTCCCGCGGGAGGAGAGCCGGGAACAGCACTTCCTGTCCGCCGATCCGCTCCATCTCTTCGCGCACGACGGCGCCGACGTTGTCGAGCATCCGCTTGCCGAGCGGAAGCCAGGAGTAGATCCCAGGGGCGACTCGGCGGATGTAACCGGCGCGGACCAGAAGGCGGTGACTCGGGAGCTCCGCGTCGGCGGGGTCGTCACGCAGGGTGCGCAGGAACAACGATGACATGCGGGCGACCATGACATCAATTATGAGGGCGGCCCGAAATCCTTTGTTCGCGTGTCAGAAGAGCACCGACGCGAAGGTGCCGACTTCTTTGAAGCCGACCCGCTCGTAGCACTGGCGGGCGGGGAGGTTGAAGTCGTTGACGTACAGCGAGACTGCGGGTGCCACGTCGCGCAGGCACGCCTCCACGACGGCCGCCATCCCGGACTCGGACAGGCCGCGGCCACGCATTGCGGGGTCCACCCAGACCCCCTGGACCTGGCAGGCGGACCTGGTGACTGCCCCTACCTCCGCCTTGAACAGGACGCGGCCGTCGACGATGCGAGCGAATGATCGACCGGCGGCGATCAGCTCGCGGACCCGGCTGCGATAGAGGGCGCCGCCGTCGCCGGCGACCGGTGAGACACCGACCTCCTCGGTGAACATCGCGATGCTCGCGGGCAGCAGCACGTCGAGCTCCTCGAGCCGGACCCGGCGGACGGCGGTGTCAGCGCTGACGAGCGGTGAGTCGCGAGTCACCATCAGCGGCTGCCGCGGGCGCGTCTCGCGGGCGGGGCCCCATGACCGAGACAAGATGGTCCACATCATGTCGACTGACTCGGCCGGCCCGACGATCGACGAGCATCGACGGCCCTGTGACATCGCATGCTCCGCGAAGCACTTCAGCGCGTCGGGATCCTTGCCGACCGGCACGAGGTTCGCGCCTGCGTAACACAGGCTGATCAGCTTGCTGCCACGCGAGTAGCCCCACACCTGCGCGCCGAGCCGGGCCTGGTCGAGCCCGGCGGCTTCGACCCTGGAGATCACGAAGACGTTGCTGACCGGATCCTCGTTGAGTACCGCAAGAGCCGCCGTGACGTCGCGGTCATCGAGCAGCCGCAGCATGGCAGCGTCAGCCGACCGACACGGTCGGTTCGCCGGCGGTCCCCACGGCGTCCATCTGCTCGGCGAGCCGCAGCGCCTCCTCGACGAGGGTCTCGACGATCTGGGATTCGGGCACCGTCTTGATCACTTCGCCCTTGACGAAGATCTGGCCCTTGCCGTTGCCGGACGCCACCCCGAGGTCCGCTTCGCGCGCTTCACCCGGTCCGTTGACGACACACCCCATGACCGCGACTCGCAGCGGAACCGTCATGCCCTCGAGGCCGGCTTGCACCTGCTCCGCCAGTGTGTACACGTCGACCTGGGCCCGGCCGCATGAGGGGCACGACACAATCTCGAGCCGACGGTCGCGCAGGCCCAGTGACTCGAGGATCGCGATTCCGACCTTCACCTCCTCGACCGGCGGCGCCGACAGTGACACCCGAATCGTGTCCCCGATGCCTTCGGCCAGGAGCGCTCCGAATGCGACCGCCGACTTGATCGTGCCCTGGAAGATCGGGCCGGCCTCCGTCACGCCGAGGTGCAGCGGGTAAGCGCACTTCTCGGCAAGCATCCGGTAGGCCGCGACCATCACGACCGGATCGTGGTGTTTCACGGAGATCTTGATGTCGGTGAAGTCGTGCTGTTCGAACAGCGAGCATTCCCAGAGGGCGCTCTCGACCAGCGCCTCCGGGCGCGGACCGCCGTACTTCTCCAGGAATCGCTTGTCGAGGGAGCCGGCGTTGACGCCGATGCGGATCGGAATTCCGGCGGCTTTGGCAGCGAGCGCCACATCCTTAACGCGGCCGTCGAACTCCTTGATGTTCCCCGGATTGACGCGCACCGCTGCGCAACCAGCATCGATCGCCGCGAAGATGTAACGCGGCTGGAAGTGGATGTCCGCGATGACCGGGATCTGCGAGTGCTTCGCGATCTCCGGAAGTGCGTCGGCGTCGTCCTGGCTCGGCACCGCGACTCGGACGATCTGACACCCGGCGGCAGTCAGCTCTGCGATCTGCTGGAGTGTCGCGTCGACATCGGTCGTCTTCGTCGTCGTCATCGACTGGACACTGACGGGCGCCCCGCCGCCAACCGCCACATCGCCGACCCTGATGCCCCGGGTCTGCCGCCGCGGCGCAAGTGCCGGCGGCGGAAGCTCAGGCATTCCGAGCGAGACCGAGGTCATGAATCCCTACTAAAGATGTGATTACTGCACGCGGATCGGGTTCGCGATCCCTGCGTAGAGCAAGATCAGCGACAGCCCTACGAAGACCGCAACTACAGCGTAGGTCAGCGGCAGAACCTTCATGATGTCAACGCGTCCCGGGTCACGTCGCCCGAACGCTCGGGCGAGTCGTGAGCGAACCGACTCGAACGCGAGGATCGCGACGTGCCCGCCGTCGAGCGGCAGCAACGGCAACAGGTTGAAGATGCCGACGAAGAGGTTGAGCTCGGCGATCAGCTCGATCAGGACATAGACCTTGTCGCTGGTGGTGGCGTCCGATGCCGAGATCTGACCACTGACGCGCGCGACGTCGACCACGCTCGCGGCGCCGTTCGCATCCCGCGGCTTGCCTTGGACGATGCTGACGATCTCATGCGGTAGCCCGCCGATCGCCGACCCCGTCGACTTGAGGAACGACCCGAGAACGGTGAAGGTGCGCGGGATCGCGGCCAGCACGCCGACGTGCTTGGGGACGACCTCGTTCGCGATTCCGATCCTGCCCTGGACGGTCTTGCCGACCTTCACGCCTACAGGCGTGAGCGACACCGTGACCGGCGACCCGTCACGGATGACGGTGACATCGATCGGTTCTCCCGCGTGGCTGCGGAGCGCGGCGATCACGTTGGAGCCGTCGGCGTTGGTCGTGACACCGTCGACCCGCTCCAGCCGATCGCCGGGCTGAAGCCGGCCGTACGCCGGTGCCTTCGGATCGCCGGGCTTACACACACCGGTCGGCGCTGTGGTGATGCATTTGCTGACCAGGTCGATCTGCAGGCCATCGGAGCGGATCGGATCCTTGCCGTACCCGGCCAGCAGGCCGAACACGAGCACGATCGCAATGACGAAATGCATGAACGAACCGGCCACTAGGACCACGACGCGCTGCCTGGCCGGCTGCTTGTAGAAGGCACGATGCTCGTCCTCGGGCGCGAGCTCCTCGAGCGCGGTCATCCCCTCGATCTTCACGAAGCCGCCGGCCGGGATCGCCTTGACGCCGTACTCCGTCTCACCCCGCCGGGTGGACCACAATGTCGGCCCGAAGCCGACGAAGAAGCGCGAGGCTTTCATCCCGAAGCGCTTGGCCGTCACGAAGTGCCCGAGCTCGTGCAGCATCACCGACAGCAAAAGTGCCAGCGAGAAGGCGATCACGCCGATCGCGTACTTCACGCGTTGCTCCCCTTCTTGACTCGCTCGTGGACCATCGCGCGCGCCCAGTCCTCAGCATCTCTTACGTCGGCCAGTGTGCTGACGTTCATGAGGGATTCGTGAGACTCGACGACATCGGCGACGGTGTCGACGATGCCGAGGAACGGCAGCTTGCCTGCCACGAACGCGTCCACCGCCTCTTCGTTCGCAGCGTTGAGGACAGCGGTTTTGGTACCACCGGCACGGCCGGCCGACTTGGCGAGCTCGACCGCCGGGAAGTTCGCGTGGTCAAGGGGCTCGAAGGTCCACGCCGCGCTCTGCGACCAGTCGACGGCGGGGGCCGCCCGATCCACCCGGTCAGGCCACGCCATCGCCAGCGCGATCGGCAGATGCATGTCAGGCGGACTCGCCTGCGCGATCGTCGAGCCGTCGATGAACTCCACCATCGAGTGGATCACCGACTGCGGGTGGACGACGACGTCGATGGCGTCGTAGTCGAGATCGAACAACCAGTGCGCCTCGATCAGCTCGAGGCCCTTGTTGATCAGCGTTGCCGAGTTGATCGTGATGACCGGACCCATGTCCCACGTCGGGTGCGCCATCGCCTGCTCGACGGTCACGTCGGCCAGATCCCCGCGCTGGCGCCCGCGGAACGGCCCACCGCTCGCGGTGAGGATCAACTTGCGCACCTCGGCCGTCGCTCCCGATCTGAGGCACTGGGCGATCGCCGAGTGCTCCGAGTCGACGGGGATGATCTGACCGGGCTTGGCTCGTGCCTTCACCAACGGGCCGCCAGCGATCAGCGACTCCTTGTTCGCGAGCGCGAGCGTCCGACCGGCGTCGAGGGCGGCAAGGGTTGGGGCTAGCCCGACCGACCCTGTCATGCCGTTCAGCACCAGATCGGACTGCCAGGCCGCAACCTGCTCGGCAGCATCGGCGCCGGCAAGCAGCTTGGGCATTGAGAAGTCACCGCGGTCATAGTCCCGCCGCTGGGCGGCCGCGAAGATCGCCAGCTGCACGTCCTCCAGCGACGATGCCTTCGCTATGCCGACGACCTCGACGCCGAGATCCAGCGCCTGCTCGGCAAGCAGACCCGGCCGGTCGCCGCCCGCGGCGAGGCCGACGATGCGGAAGCGGTCACGATTGCGTCGCGCAATGTCGATCGCCTGAGTCCCGACCGAGCCGGTCGACCCAAGGATCACCACATCGCGCGTCACGGCTCCATTGTCGCCGTCAATAGCGGTATTGGCGTAAGCGTTGACCCGCTGCACTGTCCTCGATCAGCTGCTTGAAGCGCCGGCGGCGGGTCTCCTCACGCTTGGCGCTGACCACCCAATGGGTGGCGTTTCGCTGGTACCAGGGCGCCTGATCGGTGAAGAAGCGCCACGCTTCCTGACGTGCTTCGAACTCGGCCGCCTCCTCAGGCGCGAAGGCCTCGGCCGCCTTCTCATAGGCGTAGATGGCAGTCCGCTTCTCGCTTCGTCTCTCGAACGCCGCTCGGCCGGCATCAGTCATCAGACCGGCGGTCTCGAGGTCGGCCACCTTCTTGACGTTGATCGCGCTCCAGTTGCTCCCAGGCTTCCGTCGGGTGAAGCGAATCGTGTACGACCGGTCGTCCAGCCGCCGTCGTACGCCGTCGATCCAGCCGAAGCACAGCGCCTGATCGACCGACTCCGACCACGTCATACCGGCCTCTCCAGTCGTCACCTTCACGAAGCCGACGAGGCACTCGGTAGCGGTCGCATGGTGCTCCGACAGCCACGCCCGCCAGTCCTCCGGTGACGCGAAGAAGATCGGTTCGTCCACCTGTCGAGTTTCGCAGCCGGGGTCTACTCTCCGGGTCATGACGCAGTCTTTGCAGCAGTCCCGTCACGTCGCGACCGCCATTCCCGGTCCGCGCTCGCAGGAGTTGATGGCGCGCCGCGCGGGTGCCCTACCTGCGGGCGTCGGCACCACCCTGCCGGTGTTCGCGGTCCGTGCCGCCGGTGGCATCGTCGAGGACGCTGACGGCAATCGCTTCATCGACCTGGCCGCCGGTATCGCCGTCACGACCGTGGGCTCCGCTGCCCCGCGAGTGGTCGAGGCAGTGACGAAGCAAGTCGCGGACTTCACGCACACGTGCTTTCAGGTCACGCCGTACGAGTCATATGTCGCCGTCTGCGAGCGTCTCAACGCGCTGACACCCGGCGACCACGAGAAGCGCACGTTCCTCGTGAACTCCGGCGCCGAAGCGGTCGAGAACTCCGTGAAGATCGCGAGGTACGTCACGGGCCGGGACGCCGTCATCGCATTCGACCACGGTTTCCACGGGCGGACGCTGATGGGGATGACGCTGACCGGCAAGGTGATGCCCTACAAGCACGGCTTCGGGCCGTTCGCGCCGGAGATCTACCGCGCCGAGTACTCGTATCCGTTCCGTGGCACCGGTGACCTGACGTCGACGCTGGCGTTTCTCGACAAGACAGTCGGCGCCGCCAACGTCGCCGCGGTGATCGTCGAACCCATCGCCGGCGAGGGCGGGTTCATCGTTCCGCAGCCTGGTTGGCTGGCCGGCCTGTCGCAATGGTGCACGTCCAACGGCTCGCTGTTGATCGCGGACGAGGTGCAGACCGGCATCGGGCGCACCGGGGCCTGGTTCGCCTGCGATCACGAAGGCGTCGTGCCCGACATCGTCGCAACCGCGAAAGGTCTTGGCGGCGGCCTGCCGATCGGAGGCATCACGGCGCGCGCCGACCTCGTCGATCAGGTTCACGCGGGCGGACTCGGTGGGACCTTCGGCGGCAATCCGCTGTCGTGTGCAGCCGCACTGGCCGCTATCGAGACGATCGAAGCGGACGGCCTCATCGAACGGGCACAGGCGATCGAATCGACGATGACGGCGCGACTACGCGCGATGCAGAGCTCATATCCCGTCATCGGCGACGTCCGCGGCCGCGGCGCGATGATCGCAGTCGAGCTCGTTGGCTCCGACGGGATGACTCCAGACCCGGACCTGACCAAGCGGATCGCTGCGGCATGCCATCAGGACGGCGTGCTGGTGCTGACCGCCGGCAGCTATGGCAACGTCCTGCGTTTCCTGCCACCGCTGGTGATCAGCGACGAGCTGCTCGACGATGCACTCGGCGTGCTCGAGAAGGCCTTCGCCTCGCAATCGCGATGACTGCGAAGGTTGTTGTCCGCCCCGCAGCTCCCGAGGACTGGCCGGCGATCTGGCCGTTCTTCCGCCAGATCGTTGCTGACGGGGAGACCTATGCGTATCCGGAGGACTTGACCTCGACTGCCGCGAAGCAGCTTTGGATGGAACCCGCGCCGGCCGCGACGTTTGTCGCGGTGGAGGACGGCTCGGTGCTCGGCTCGGCGAAATCAGGGCCGAACCGTCCGGGTCGTGGTTCCCATGTCTCGACGGCCAGCTTCATGGTCGATCCGTCGGCCCGCGGCAAGGGCGTCGGTCGCACCCTCGGCGAACACGTCTTGGAGTGGGCGCGGACGCAGGGGTATCGCAGCATGCAGTTCAACGCGGTGGTGGAGACGAACACTGGCGCCGTGAAGCTCTGGCAGGCGCTGGGCTTCGAGATCATCGGAACGGTGCCGGCTGCGTTCGAGAGCAAGACCCACGGTCTCGTCGGCCTGCATGTGATGTACCGCGAGCTTTGAGGCAGGCGGTCAGTCGCCGGTTGCCGGAAGCTCGACCACGAACGCTGCGCCACCGCCCTCGGCGGCCTCGTAGGTGATCGTGCCTGACATCGCGTCCATCAGGCCACGGACGATCGCCATGCCGAGACCCGTCCCGGTCGACTGGCGGGTCACACCAGAGCTCGCCTGCGCAAATCGATCGAACAGCCGCGGCACGAACTCCTCCGGCACCCCCGCGCCGTGATCGCGAACCACCAGGCGTACCCGGTCGCCGACTCGCCCAACGGTCAGCTCGACCGGCGCCTCGCCGTACTTCAACGCGTTGTCGATCAGGTTGATGACGACCCGGCAGAGATGCTCCCGGTCAGCCAGCGCGACCGCAGCATCGCCTCCGACGGTGATGCCGGTGGACCTGCCCTCGAAGTCCGCCACGACCTCGTCACACAGTGACAGCACCTCTACCGGCGTGAGGTTGGCCGACACGTGGCCCGACTCGATGCGAGCCATCTGCAGCAGATCATCGGTCAGTGCCGCGAGGCGTGAGCCCTGCCGTTCGATCGTTGTCATGATCTCGAACTTCTTCGCGTCGTCGAAGAGCTCCCACCGGCGGAGCACAGTCCGGCAGAAGCCGAGAATGGACGTCAGCGGTGAGCGCAGCTCGTGCGACGTCATGGCGACGAACTCGCTCTTCAGCTCGTCCAGCCGGCGCAGGTCGTGGTTCGCCTGCTCCAGCTCCGCGGTCCGTTCGATCACCCGTTGCTCGAGCGTGCGGGACAGCGCCTGCACCTCGGCGAAGCCTTCCGCGTTCTCCAAGGCGGCGCCGGCCAGCGCCGAGATGAACTCCGCCAGCCGGACCTCGTCCGGGCCGAACAACGATCCGACACTGCGGTGCGACGTGCACCAGCAACCGACGATCTCGCCGCGGCGGTAGACGGGCGCGGCCAGCGCGGAACGAGTCCGGTTCAGCAGCATGCTCTCCGTCGGGTCCGCCTCGTCGTCGGTCCAGCTCACGACCTCGCCGACGTCGAGCGCTCGCCGCACGAACTGCTCGCTCGTGCTGTGGTCCGACGCGTCAACTGGCACCAGGCGAGGCCTGCCGCCGTCGCCCGGCTCGATCAGCACGACCGAGATGTCATCGCCACGGAGCAGCTCGGCGGCCGCGCTTCGGACCGCATCCCAGACGGCCTCCTGGGTCAGCGCAGTCGCGATCGAGCGGCCGACGGTGAGGATCGCGTCGAAGCGGTCGGCCAAGGAGAGACTCGGTCCGTCCTCCGGTGCCTCGTTGACGAATGTCGCGGCCTTCGGCACCGAGTCACGGCGTTGCAGCGCGATGAACGACTCCCGCTCGAGGGGCATCGACAACGAGTCGCTCAGCTGAAGGCCACGGTCGATGAGCCGTTCCGCCGAACGCCGGCGGCCCTGCAACAGTGCGATGCACGCCTGCTCCCGCAGGACATGCGGAAGGTTGTTGCGGTACGCCGCGGCGACCACTCGCGCCCGCCACGCCGTGCGACGCGCCCGGCGCAGCAACGCGGCGCGTTGCTGTGCGTCGTACGGGCTTGTGTTCTCCGCCATCGTTCGCAACGCCGTGGTCAGCCACGGCAACATCGGTGCGACGTACTCGTTGCGCACCTTCGCCTTCGCCACCTTGCGGTGGCCGTCGGCGAGCAGGTCGACCGCGGCCGCAGCCCGGCCGAGTCGCAGCAGCCGCACTGCCTCACCGATGACGAGTTCGCCGGTGGTGTGCACATCACCCGCGGAGGCCACCAGCGCCGCCGCCAGTGGGGCAGCGTCGACGTCACCTCCGCTGATCTTCGACAGGCCGGCCAGGCTGATGCCGAGGGCTTGATGGTCGCCGATCTCCGTCGCGCTGGCTCGACACCGCTCGAACGCACGGCGGGACGCGTCGATGTCGCCGAGGCGATACCAGCACAGCCCGATGTGCCACAGCGCCGTGTTGATCTCCCACTGGTCACCCGTCCGCTCGAGCAGCCGGATCGCCTGGTGCAGCCGATCGACGGACTCCTCGAACCGTGACGAGGCATACAGCACCACCCCGTAGAAGTGCAGCGATTGCCCTTGCCCCCACAGGTCTTCGAAGTCCTCGCGGATCTTCAGGCTTCGCTTCGCATAGTCGATGCCGCGGCTGTACCAGGGAAGCGTCGAGGCGACCGGTGCATGTTCGGAGTACGCCTGCGCGAGCTCGAGTGTCGGGGGAAATCGCTCGAGCAGGTTCATCTCCCGAAGGTGCGCCCAGCCGCATGGCTCGCGACCCTTGCTGAACCAGTAGGAGTAGGCGAGGCGGCTGTAGATCCGAGCGGCGAGCAGATCGTCCTCCGCCCCTTCGAGGGACCGTCTCGCGATCCAGCGGCTCGGCAGGATGGTGTGCACCACCTGAACCAGCGCTTCCCACAGAGCGCACAGCGTGTACGTGATGTGACGACGTGGGACTCGCCGTCCTAGGGCGCGGATCGCTGCTTCGAGGTAGTCGACCGACTCGGGGATGTCGCCGCGCTTGAACGCCAGCTCGCCCAGCCGGCGCTCGATCTCCGCGCGTTCCGGGCGGGTCGCCGCGACCTCCAGCGCCTGCTTCAGATGGTGCTCGGACTCGGCGTACCCGCCTTTGAGCATCAGCACGTCGGCGAGGCCGACCTCGACGGTGAATCTCGCCTCGACGTCCGTGTCGCGCAGTCCGTCGCGCGCGATCCGGTACTGCTGCTCGGCGGCCGCCAACGAATGCCGCGCACGTGCCTCGGCCGCAGCCGTCAGCGCATGCGGCAGCGCGCGACCGGGATCACCGGCCGACGCGAAGTGGAACGCCAGGTCGTAGGCCGAAGCGGCGCCGCTGCCTTCGAGGTCCTCCGCGATCGCCCGGTGTAGCGCTTGCCGACGGTCTCCGTCCAGGCGGCCGAGCAGGGTCTCGCGCAGCTTGTCGTGCACGAAGGCTGCCGCGGCGCCGCCAGCCTCGAGCCACACGATGTGTCGCGACTCGACGAGGTGCAGCGACGCCACCGCTTCGTCCGGATGCACCGCTGCGAGGCGGGCCGCCGTCTCGACGTCGAATCGCTTCCCCAGCACCGCTCCGACCTGGAGCAGCTCGAGGGCGTCGGCCGGCAGCAGCTCGAGCCGCCGAGCCAGTACCACGGCCGACTCCCGAGAGGACTGCACCGACTCGAGCAACGACTCGTCGACCGCCCAGTGATCGGTGTCGAAGTACAGGGCGCCGGACTCGGAGAGACCTCGAAGGACGGCACTCGCCATGAAGGGACTGCCGTCACTGAGCCGCTGTACAGCTGCGACGACAGCGGGTGGCACGACGCCGGCCATCGACTCGACGAGCGCGCCGACGTCTCCGGCATCGAGCGGGCGAAGAGTGACGACGTTCGACGACACGTTGCGCAACGGCGCGTCGGCCGCCACCTCCTCGCTTCGAAATGCCGCGACGACCACCAGTGTCGACGGCCGGCTCGCACCCTCTCGCTCACGCTGCCAGCGGGTGAGGAGCGCCACCATCGCGTCGTCGGCCCACTGGCAGTCGTCGAGCAGCATGACCGTGACGCGCCCGCTGTCGCCGAGACAGTCGAAGAGATGGGTGAGCGCGGCCAGCGTGCGGACCTGGCCGAACTCCTCGGGCGCGGGCCGGGCGTGCGAGCGGTGCGCCATCAACAAGGGCTCGATCTGCGGTAGCGCCGCGACAACCGAGTCGACGTCGCCGGCGAGGCTGTCCCGTAGTCGCTCGAGCAGCTCGGGGTCCTCGGCGGTGACGGCGGCGAGGTCCCTGATCACGCCGTCAAGCAGCACGTACGGCAGTCGGGCGGCCTGATCGACGGCCTGGCCGTGCAGAACGATCGAGCCGGTCTCCTTGACCCGCATCCTCACCTCGTCGAGCAGGCGAGACTTGCCGCCGCCGGACTCGGCCTCGACGAGAACGACGCCACCCGCGCCAGTGGCGGCCGCGGCAATCGCATCGGTGACGCGGGCGAGCTCGGCCTCGCGACCGACAAAAGCCGGCTCGGTGAGCGAGCTGCGGATGTCATGCGCTCCGAGCACCACCGCAGGGTCCGGGTCGCCGCCGGCCAGTGCCTCACGAATCGTCGTGATGTCGGCAAGCGCACCGTCGGCGGTCTGGTAGCGGTCGCGGGGATCCTTTCGCAGCAATCGGCGTACCAGCGCTGCGAGGGCGGTCGGGACGGTGCCGTCAACCCCCCGCGGGTCCGGGGGCTCGCTGCTCAGGTGCTGGCGCAGCACCTCGCCGACGGTCTCTCCGGTGAACGGCGGTGTCCCGGTAAGGCACTCGTAGAGCAGGACACCGACCGAGTACAGGTCGCTGCGCTCATCGACCTCGTGGCCGACCATGCCGGCCTGCTCAGGCGACATGTACCGCGCCGTTCCGACAGGATCGTCGCGAATGCTGGCGTCGAGCTGGTCGCTTCGCGCCAGCCCCCAGTCGACGAGCCGAGCGACGGGTGGCTCGTCGTCGGTCACGAGCACGTTGCTGGGCTTCACGTCTCGATGCAGCACCCCACGTTGATGCGCCGCGCTGAGAGCGCCGAGCACATTCGCGGCGACCGCGAGGGTGCGCTCGCTGCCGATCGGGCCGTCCACCAAGCGTTCCCGCAGCGGCCGTCCGGGCACGAGCGGCATGACGAAATAGAGCACGCCGTCGGACTCACCGGAGGCCAGCAGCGGCACGAGCAGGTCCCCACCGAGGCTACGAAGCACGTCCGCCTCGTGGAGCAGCCGGATCCGCGTCGCGCGCGCAAGAGTCTGCGCATGTGCCCGCTTGACCACGACCGTCTCACCGGTCTCGCGGTCGAGCGCCGTCGCCGTGACAGTGGACGCGGTACGACGAAGCTCGTCGCGGATCTCGAATCGATCGGCGATCACCACCGGGTCGGCATCGTCCGGAGGGCGCGGTTGTGGGAACCGCTGCGTCGAGGTCGACACTGTTGTCCTCCCGGGGCTTGGGTCAATGCTGCGCCAGACCGGGGGTCTCTCGTGGGAGATTCGAGATATTCACCCCGCAAGACGGACAAATCAACCGTTTGGCGGAGTCCGTTCCACGAGCCCCCACGGTGCGCCGTACTCGGTGAGCAGATCCAGGAACGGCTGCGGCTCGAACGCCTCCGGGCCGAGCACGCCTGCGCCGGCCCAGACGTCGTTGGCGATCAGCTCCATCGCAACGACCGGATTCACAGCCGTCTGCCACACCACTGCCTGCGAGCCCCACTCCCGCATGCAGGTCTCGTTGTCGGCGACCTGGTAGAGGTACACCTCGCGGGGGTTGCCGTCGGTCCCCTTGCCCGTCACCAAGGTGCCGGCACAGGTCATGCCACGCATCTGGTCACCGAGCGTCGCGGGGTTCGGGAGGCAGGCAGCGACGACGTCACGCGGTGAGACGGCGACCGACCCCACCTCGACCGGAGGAACGCGGTCCAGGCCGATCTTGTGCAGCACCTCGAGCACGTTGATGAACTCCTCGCCGAGCCCGTACTTGAACGTCACGCGCTTGGCGTCCAGCCAGCGGGGCATGAGGAGCACCTCCTCGTGCTCGACGTTCACGCACTCGACGGGACCGATCCCCTCGGGGAAGTCGAAGACCTCCGGCTCGCTGAACGGTGGCGTCGTGAACCAGCCGCGGTCCTTCTCCCAGATGACCGGTGGGTTCAAGCACTCCTCGATCGTCGTCCAGATCGAGAACGTCGGCGCGAAGTCGTATCCGTCGACCACGAGGTTGGCGCCGTCTCGCACGCCCAGCTCGTCGATCTCGGAGAACAGCTGATCGGCGGCATACCGCGCGAAGACGTCGGACAGGCCGGGCTCGACTCCGATTCCGACGAGTGCAAGAACGCCCCTCGCCTCCCACTCACCCGCCTTGGCGAACTGCTCGTCGCCGAGCTTCACGCCCGGCGTCGAGTACGGCTCGTCGGGATGCGCCTTCGACAACGACATCGCCATGTCGAGGTACGTGGTACCGGTCTCCAGCGCCGCATCGAAGATCGGCATCACGAACCGCGGGTCACAGGCGTTGAGGACGACGTCGGCGTTGACGGCGCGGAGCAGTTCGGCGATCGCCGCCGTATCGCCGGCGTCGATCTTCACGCCGCTGAATCGCGGATCGGCAGCGCCCTCCGCCACCGCCTTCGCCCTGGTCTCGTCGTAGTCCGCCATGACCACCGACTCGCAGAACTTCCGCCGCGCCACGATCGTCGCTGCGGCACCGCCAACCCCGCCGGCCCCCAAGATCACTGCGCGCATGATCCGGAGAGTACCCGCGTCGACCATCGCCCAGCCATCACACCCGCGACGGAATACGAAGCCGCGGCCACGTTTCGACACGGAAACGCTTGCCATGTGCCCTAATTGATGCGAGAACCTTGGCCAGGACCTATTCGGGAGGGACCTCGATGACCGCTGTTGCCGAGCCGCAGGCCGGAACTTCGAAGGGCCTGAAGGGCGGCGCGCTCGGGCTGTGGTCGACCGTCGTGGTGGCGGTCGCCTCGACCGCACCGGCCTACAGCCTCGCGGCGACGCTCGGCTTCATCGTTCTGTTCGTCGGCGTTCAGACGCCGGTCGTCGTGATCCTCGCGTTCATCCCGATGTGGATGATCTCGGTCGGGTACAGCGAGCTCAACAAGCAAGACCCCGACTGCGGCACCACGTTCACCTGGGCGACTCGCATGTTCGGCCCGCGGGTCGGCTGGTACCTCGGCGGCTGGGGCATCATCGCCTCCGACGTACTCATCATGGCCAGCCTCGCCCAGATCGCCGGACAGTACGTGTTCCTGCTCTTCGGCGCGGACGGCATCGGCAGCAACCCGGCCAGCGGCTGGGTGCTGCTGGTAGGGCTCGGCTGGCTCGCGATCATGACCTACATCTGCTACCGCGGCATCGAGGTCTCCGCCAACATGCAGAAGGGTCTCCTGGCGATCGAGGCAGGCATGCTCGTCGTGTTCTCGGTCGTCGCCCTGGTCAAGGTCGGCACCGGCAACGCGCCCAAGACCCACATCTCGCCGAGCTGGAGCTGGTTCAACCCGTTCAACATCCCGTCGATGTCGGCCTTCGTCGCCGGCCTGATCTTGATGATCTTCATCTACTGGGGCTGGGACACCGCGGTCACGGTCAACGAGGAGACCAAGGACCCGCAGAAGACGCCTGGACGAGCCGCCATCATCTCGACCGTGCTGTTGCTCGCTCTCTACGCCGTCGCCACCCTCGCCGCCCAGTCCTTCGCCGGCGTCGGCGACAAGGGCATCGGGCTGGCCAACGACAAAAACGCAAGCGACGTCATCAACGTCCTCGCGCGCGCCGTGTTCGGCCACTCGACCGTCGGCACGGTGTTCGTGAAGCTGTTGATCCTGATGGTGTTGAGCTCGGCGGCCGCGTCGACGCAGACCACGATCCTCCCGACAGCGCGAACGACCCTGGCCATGGCGGTGTACCGCGCGCTCCCGACGAAGTTCGCCAAGATCCACAAGCGGTACCTGACCCCTTCGTTCTCCACGGTGGCGATGGGCGTTGTGGCAGCGATCCTGTACGTGGTCATGAACTACCAGTCGGGCGGACTGGTCATCAGCGACTCGGTGACCTCCTGCGGCGTGTTCATCGCCATGTACTACGGCACCACCGGCTTCGCGTGTGCCTGGTGGTACCGCAAGTCGCTGACCAAGAACCTGCGGGACTTCTTCATGCAGGGCGTGTTTCCGGTGCTCGGCGGGCTCATTCTGTTCGTGGTCCTCGGCTGGAGCTACTACCTGGACTGGCTCGACCCGAACGCTTACGACAAGCACCCCACCGAGGCCAGCTACACATCGTGGAAGATCCCTGGCATCCATTGGGTGGTCGGCGGCGTTGCTGTGATCGTCACGATCGCGTTGCTCATCGGGCTCGTCGCGATGATCGTCTACAACGCGGCTCGTCCGGCATTCTTCCGCGGTGAGGTGCTCAACCGCAGCACCCCAACGCTGGTGCCCGAGGCCACCGGAATGCCCGCGGGTGTGCCGCCGAACATCACGCGCGACGACGTCCCGCCCGACGCACCACTCGTCCCGCCGCCGAGCGGCTGAGTGGACTCAGGCCGTGCGGCGCGCCGCGATGCCTGACAGGGCCTCGAGCACGACGCGATTCGCGAGCATCGCCGTGACGTCGGCCGAGTCGTAGGCGGGCGCGACCTCGACCACATCGATCCCGACGACCGGCAGTGACAACGCCAGGCGTCGTACGGCGTCGAGCAGCTGTCGTGACGTCAGCCCGCCTGGCTCCGGCGTACCGGTGCCCGGCGCCATCCCTGGATCGACCACGTCGACGTCGATCGACAGGAACACACCGTCGCAGTCGTCGACGGCGCGCGTCTCCGCTTCGGTCAGGCACGCGTCGAGCCCGCGCTCGACGACCTCCGTCATCTCGAACCACCGCATGTCCTGCTCTGCCATCCACGCCAGCGTCGGCGGCTCCGGCCAGTACCCGCGGAGCCCGACCTGCAGGAAGCGATCGCCGCGCGCTGCGCCGCTCTCGATCAGCCGCCGCATCGGCGTGCCGTGCCCGTAGAGCGACCCCCACTGCTCCTCGCCGGTGTCGGCGTGCGCGTCGAAGTGGATCACCGACACGCGACCCTGGCCGTAGTGCCGGGCGCAGCCGGCGATGTCCGGCCAGGCGATCGTGTGGTCGCCACCGAGGATCACCGGAATCGCGCCGGCGCCGCACACCGCCGCGACCGCATCCTCCAACCGGTGCAGTGACAGCTCCGTCTCAGTCGGTGGCATCTCGATGTCGCCCGCGTCGAGCACCCGCAGGTCTTGCAACGGGTCGACGCCGAGGGCGAGATGCGGACGCGACCCGTCGTGTGGCAGGTAGTCGGTCGACCTGATCGCCATCGGCCCGAACCGCGCGCCAGACCGGTACGACGTACCGCTGTCGAACGGCGCACCGATGATCACCACGTCGGCACCGTCGTACGAGGCCGGATCGGTCAGGTCGCAGCGGCCGATGCCCAGGAAGGTGACGTCTGGGCCGTATTGGCTTGCCAATGTCGGACTAGCTGTCGAGGCTCGTCATCACGTGCTTGATGCGCGTGTAGTCCTCGAACCCGTACATCGACAGGTCCTTGCCGTAACCCGAGTGCTTGAACCCACCGTGCGGCATCTCGGCAACGATCGGGATGTGGGTGTTGATCCACACGCAGCCGAAGTCGAGCTGCTTGGCCATCCGCATCGCGCGCCCGTGGTCCTTGGTCCACACCGACGAGGCCAGGCCGTACTCGACCCCGTTCGCCCAGGCGAGCGCTTCGGCCTCCTCGGAGAACTTCTGCACCGTGATCACCGGGCCGAAGATCTCGTTCTGGACCATCTCGTCGTCTTGCTCGAGACCGGCTACCACGGTCGGCGAGTAGAAGTAACCGCGATCACCGACCCGCTCGCCGCCGGTCAGCACCGACGCATGCGACGGCTTGCGGTCGATGAATCCGCTGACTCGCTCGAGCTGGTTGGCGTTGTTCAGCGGCCCGAAGTCGGCCTCGACGTCGAGACCGCCAACTGTCTGCCCCTTGGCCTGCTCGACGAGGGCGTCGAGGAAGTCGTTGTGAACCTTGGGGCCAGCCAGCACGCGGGTCGAGGCCGTGCAGTCCTGACCGGCGTTGAAGTAACCCGCTACGGCGATCCCCTCCGCCGCCGCAGCGATGTCTGCGTCGTCGAACACGATGCACGGTGCCTTGCCACCGAGTTCGAGGTGCGTCCGTTTTAGATCCGCGGCGGCGGCCGCCGCGACTTCGCTGCCGGCGCGGACGCTTCCGGTGATCGACACCATCGCTGGTGCTTTGTGGGCCACCAACGCGCGGCCGGTGTCACGGTCGCCGCAGACGACGTTGAAGACTCCCGGCGGGAAGAACTCCTGCGCCAGCTCACCGAGCCACACCGTGGACGCAGGCGTGGTGTCCGACGGCTTGAGGACGGTCGCGTTCCCCGCGGCGATCGCGGGCGCGAACTTCCAGACCGCCATCATCGCCGGGTAGTTCCACGGGGTTACCTGGGCGCAGATGCCCACCGGCTCGCGGCGGATCATCGAGGTGAGCCCTGACATGTACTCCCCCGCGGCCCGACCCTCCAGATTTCGGGCCGCGCCGGCGAAGAACCGGATCTGGTCCACCATCGGAGGGATCTCCTCCGACATCGTCAGCGCGACCGGCTTCCCGGTGTTCTTGCACTCGATGTCGACGAGTTCCTTCGCCCGCTGCTCGATCGCGTCGGCGAAGCGGAACAAGGCGAGCTGCCGCTCCGACGGGGTCTTCTCCCGCCAGACCTCGAAGCCTTTCGCTGCTGCCGCCATCGCACGATCGATGTCCGCGTCGCTGCTGACCGGCGCAGACGCGTAGACCTCGCCGGTGGAGGGATCGATGATGTCGCTGGTTCGGCCATCAGCGGCGGGTGCGGACTCGCCGCCGATCACGTTGTGGAGTTCGGTGTTCGACATACGGTGACTCTCGCATCGTGAGGCGGGTTCGACAAGGGAATCCGTCGTGAAATGCCCACTGGCCGACGGATTCACTTGCAATGCGCGGTTTCTGGGAGCACAGTCGAGGGATGGCCGCAGTGTCCCCACTCCTCGATGACGCGAACCGCGCGATCATCGAACAGCTGCAGGGCGACGGGCGCCGCTCGTATGCCGCGATCGCGGCGGCGGTGGGCCTGTCGGAGGCCGCGGTGCGCCAGCGGGTCCAGCGCCTGCTGGACGCGGGCGTGATGCAGATCGTCGCCGTCACCGACCCGTTGCAGCTCGGCTTCTCCCGTCAGGCGATGGTCGGCGTCCGCGCCGACGGCGACCTCTCCGAGGTTGCTGCGAAGCTCGCGAAGCTGCCGGAGGTCGACTACGTCGTCGTGACGGCGGGGTCTTTCGACCTGCTGGTCGAGCTCGTGTGCAACGACGACGACCATCTGCTTTCCGTCCTGAACAACTCGATCCGCACGGTTCCCGGCGTCCGCGACTCCGAGACCTTCGTCTATCTGAAACTGGCGAAACAGACCTACACCTGGGGTGTTCGATGAGAGAGCGTGTCCGATGAGCACCGACCTGCAGGCAGCCGCGAAGCGACACCTGTGGATGCACTTCACGCGCATGTCCACCTATGCCGACCACGACATCCCGGTCATCGAGCGCGGCGAGGGCGCCTACGTCTGGGACTCGCATGGCAAGCGGTACCTCGACGGGCTGTCGGGCCTGTTCGTCGTACAGGTCGGCCATGGCCGTCAGGAGATCGCCGCCGCGGCCTCGAAGCAGGCCGAGCAGCTCGCCTACTTCCCGCTGTGGTCCTACGCGCACCCGGTCGCGGTCGAGCTGGCCGAGCGGCTCGCGACCTATGCGCCGGGTGACATCAACCGGGTCTTCTTCACGACCGGCGGCAGCGAGGCGGTCGAGAGCGCGTGGAAGCTCGCCCGGCAGTACTTCAAGGTCACCGGCGAGCCGATGCGCTACAAGGTCGTCAGCCGGGACATCGCCTACCACGGCACGACGATGGGCGCGCTGTCGATCAACGGCGTCACGGCGATCAAGTCGATGTTCGAGCCGCTGGTTCCTGGCGCCATCAAGGTCCCGAACACGAACTTCTATCGAGCACCTGAGCATGGTGACGACCTCGATCGGTTCGGCGTGTGGGCCGCCGACGAGATCGAGCGAGCGATCTTGCGGGAGGACCCGAGCACCGTCGCCGCCGTGTTCCTCGAGCCCGTGCAGAACTCCGGCGGTTGCTTCACTCCCCCGCCCGGCTACTTCCAGCGGGTGCGTGAGATCTGCGACAAGTACGGCGTCCTACTCGTCAGCGACGAAGTGATCTGCGCGTTCGGCCGGCTCGGTGAGTGGTTCGGTGCGCAGCGCTTCGACTACCAGCCGGACATCATCCTCACCGCCAAGGGCATGACCAGTGGCTATGCACCGATCGGCGCGATGCTCGCCTCGGACCGGCTGATCGAACCGTTCCTCAAGGACGAGACCTCGTTCCTGCACGGGATCACCTTCGCGGGTCATCCGGTGTCCTGCGCGGTCGCGCTCGCCAACCTCGACGTCTTCGAGCGCGAGAGCTTGAACGCTCACGTGCGCGACAACGCCGCTGCGTTCCGATCGACCATCGAGAAGCTCTACGACCTGCCGATCGTCGGCGACGTTCGTGGCGACGGATACTTCCTCGCGCTCGAGCTGGTGAAGGACAAGGCGACGAAGGAGACGTTCAACGACGAGGAGAGCGAGCGGCTGCTCCGCGGCTACCTCTCCGGTGCACTGTTCGAGCACGGCCTGATCTGCCGAGCCGATGACCGTGGCGACCCGGTGCTTCAGCTCTCACCTCCGCTGATCTGCGAGCAGGCTCAGTTCGACGAGATCGAGCAGATCCTGCGCGCGGTCCTGACCGAAGCAGCAAACCGCCTGTAAGGAGATGCGGGCACCGCGCCCACGGACCGAGGTCCGCCGGCTCCCCGAGAAGGCCGTCACGGATCTGGCGGTCCTGTACGCGATTCTCGACGAAGCGCTGGTTGCCCACGTCGGGATCGCGGATGGGGAGCAGCCCTTCGTCATGCCGTGCGGCTACGCCCGATCCGGCGACCGGCTCCTGCTGCACGGCTCAACCGGAAGCCGGCTGTTTCGCGCGCTCGGTTCAGGCGCAGCGGCGTGCGTGACCGTCACGTTGCTCGACGGCCTGGTTGTCGCGACGTCACTGTTCGAGTCCTCGATGCACTATCGCAGTGCCGTGGTCATCGGCGCCGGGGTTTCGTTGACGGGAGGCGAGAAGCGGGAAGCGCTCGACTGCTTGAGCGATCATCTGCTCCCTGGCCGGCGGGCTGATGCGCGCCCACCGAATCGCAGAGAGCTCGCTGCAACCTCGGTCGTTGCGTTGCCGATCGAGGAATGGTCGGTCAAGGTGAGTGATGCTGCGCCGGAGTACGTCGAGGACGACGCGGGCTGGACGCCGTGGGCCGGCGTGGTGCCGTTACGGTTGCAGCCTGGGCCGCCCGTCACCGAGCGAGGCGGCCCACCGCCGTCGTACGTGAAGTCGTGGCACGCATGACGGCACCGTCGCTGTGGCTGGAGACCTGCGGTGACGACCTGACGCCTCGACCACCCATGACGGCAAGCCTCTCGGCGGACGTCGCGATCGTGGGCGCGGGATTCACGGGCCTGTGGACCGCGCACCACCTGCTGCGCGAGGACCCGACCCTTCGCGTCGTGCTGGTCGAGCGACACGTCGCTGGCTGGGGTGCGTCAGGTCGCAACGGCGGCTGGTGTTCGGCGTTGTTCCCGGTGCCATGGACCCGGATCGCACGAGATCACGGACCCGACGCCGCCCGGCGGATGGAGCGTGCACTGCAGGAGGTGGTCGACGAGATCGGTGAGTGGTGCCGGCGCAACGGCGTCGATGCCGATTACGTCAAGGGTGGGACGCTCACCCTGGCGCGCGGCCCTGCCCAACTGGCCCGACTTCGCGCGGAGGGCAGCGGTCAGTGGCTGGATGCGGAGGAGGCGACGCGACGCGTCGCCGCGGCCGGCGTCGACGGCGGCGTCTTCAACCGTCACTGCGCCGCGATCCACCCGGGCCGGTTGGTGCGCGGTCTCGCCCGAGTTGTCGAGGCGCAGGGCGCCACGATCTTCGAGGGGACGATGGCCACCGGCGTCCACCCGGGTCGAGTCGTCACCCGCGCCGGGACGTTGCGCGCGAACATCGTCGTGCGCGCCACCGAGGGTTACACCGCAGACATCCCCGACAGTCATCGCCTGCTCGCGCCGGTGTGGTCGCTGATCATCGCGACCGAACCTCTGCCGCACTCGGTCTGGTCGCAGATCGGCTGGCGAGAACGCGAGACGTTGGCCGATGAACGGCACCTGATCATCTACGCGCAGCGCACGGCCGACGACCGCATCGTGTTCGGAGGTCGCGGCGCGCCGTACCGGTTCGGCTCTCAGACCACTGGGTCGGCCGGGCACTCGGCGACCTACGCCGGGCTGGAGTCCGCCTTGCACGAGCTGCTTCCGCAGACCAACGGGGCGGCGATCACGCATCGGTGGGGTGGGGTGATCGGGGTTCCGCGCGACTTCATGCCGTCAGTCACGCTGGACCGCGCCAGCGGACTGGCCTGGGCCGGAGGGTACGTAGGTGACGGCGTCGCATGTACGGCGCTGGCCGGGCAGACGCTCGCGGACCTGATCCTCGGACATGACACCGACCGCACGACACTTCCGTGGGTCGGTCACAAGTGGCGGCGCTGGGAGCCGGAGCCGTTGCGGTGGCTAGGTGTCCGCGGGATGACCGCATTGATGGCATCCGCCGATCGCGCCGAGGCGCGAACCGGCCGACCGTCTCGACGCGCGGCGTTGCTGGACCGGCTGACGAGTTAGCTGACGTCGTCCAACAGCTCGCGTGCCCGCGCCGCGTCGGTGCCTCGAACCAGGACCCGGACTCGTCGCATCGCGGCGATGTTCGGCGCGAGGCCGCCTTCGTCGTCCGCGGACACGATGGCGTGCACGGACTTGTCGCGAAGGAATCCGGCGAGCAACTCGGCCTCAGCACGACTGTCCAACGTGGCGATCGTAACCGGGGCATCAGGGTCGTCGGCGCCGCTGCCGAACAGCCGGCCGAGCCACCCCCGCCGTACCGGCTTGCCGTCCGCAGTCTCACTCACGAGATCACCGTAGACGTGGCAGCTCGGCACGTCCCGACTATGGTCCCGCCCGGTAGTCGTATGGATGGATCTCGCAGGTCAAACCACTGACCGGACTCGTCCACACGACGACGCCGGTCTCGTGGTCCTTCTCATAACTCCACTCGGCGTGCGTCTTCGCACGATGCCACCGCCGATCGACGGGGGTGTTGTTACGGAGGTTGGTGGCACCGCCGCGATCGTGAGGAACGTTGTGCTCCATGTCGCATCCGGCGGAAGGCACGTGTGAGTGTGGCGCCGCCGCCGTCGGGTTTCGTCCGATCAGGTGTTCCGCGAGCCAGGGTGGCACCGTATAGGCGTTGGTGCCGGTGTCGAGCAGCTGACCGTTGAGCGGATCAATCACCAAGCGCCGCAGTGGTGCGCCGTCGGCGAGCAGCCAGCGGGCCACGTCGGCGGGCACGGCTCCAACGCCGACGATCTCAGCGATGCCGTCGCGAAGCTTGAGCAGCGTGGCGAGGTCGATGGTGACGTTGACGAACGGCAACCGGCCGTGCAGCTTGGCTGCGTTCGGCGAGGCGAGATATCTGTCGACCATGTCGCGTAGCGCGGCGAGCTTGCGCGCAGCAGCAGTGCCCCCCAACTCGTGCTTGGTTTTGGACGCTTCCGCGTCGAGCGCCTTCGCGATGCCCGCGGTGTGCTCCAACGGACCGCGGATGTAGATCTCGCCCGTTCCGTCATCACCGGGCGTGTGTTCCACGACAACCTCGGCACGCGCCTTCTCGGCCTTGGGTGTCCAGGTTGGATCCAACTTGATCCGCCACCGGCGGATCGCGGCTTTGAAACTGGTCAGATCCTGACGGTAGGAGAATGCGAGCAGCCTGCTCTCGATCTTCTGTGCAATTTCATCGTCGAGATGTGCCAGCGACTCGGCCATCGCCTTGGCCTGGATCAGCGTGATCCGCCCTTCGCGCATTGCGTGCGCCGTAGCCCGGAAGCGGGACGCCAGGTCACGCGCGAACGCAACCTTGCCGTCGGCGGCGTACACACTGCATTTCGTCGCAACGCCGACCTCGTGTGAGGAGAAGTCATCGCGTCGCGCGGCCTCGTCAACTGGCGCGGGTCCCGCGATCGCTGCGGTGATCCTCACCTTGAGCTCATCGATGTGTGCGGACATCTGCTCCAAGCGCCGCAGCGCGTGGCTGCGAGCCGCATCCGACATCTGCTCAGGTGGCACTGCTGCGATCAAGCCCAGAGCGTCTGCACTGAGGCCCTGGTTGATCGCTAATCCGACGAAGTCGTCAGGCTCGAGGGATCGCATCCCGACCGGCGGCGGATCGAGTTCGTTCCAATCAACCTCGGCCAGGACCTCGTGCGGAATCGGCTCCCACCCCTCAGGCGGTTCACCGAACGACACTTCGAACATGCGTTCGACTATAGATGGTGGTGGCGACACTTTCGCTGGGATGTCTCGGGACATCGATGACATTGCCTAGTGGCAGTGCGGCGCGGTCGCCGGCTTGGCAAATTTCCACCCGTTCGGGAGCGACGGTAACCGGCGTTCCAGCGCGGTTCTCAAGGCGATACTTCGGTGGTGGAGCGGGCGCCCGAGACATACCAGCAGGCTGTTGATGGACTGCTGGCCGCCTGTCCCGAGTTAGTACCCGCGTGGGCGGAGCTGGCTGAATCAATGCAGTCCGAAGACGCCCTAGAGGTCGGTATTTACAACGTCCTGGGTCAGGTCGTGCTACCTGCGGTTGCTTATCTGCTCGGCGAGGAAGGGAACGCCGCGTTGCCAATCCGCGACCCCGCGTTCGCCGACCTGCCTGACATTGGCACTCGCCAAGCGAGTGACCTCGTGGTGCGAATCTATAAGGAGTTGGACCGGTGGGCGTCGTCGTCGGACGAATCATTGCGCGGGGCAGTGTGGATTGAGTTTGTCGAAGCGGGATACGGCTCCTTGACCGTTGAAGATCTCACCGCCCATGCCGGTCCGATCATCCAGTCGTGGGTCTTGGAGGCGGGTAAACCGCCGAGTTTCGAAGACCGATTAAAGGCGCGGCGGTTCAATCGCTGGTTGCACCGCAAATACGGCGGACCTGCACTCTGTCCGAACTGCGGTTCCCGCTTCATCACCACGCCTGTCAGCAGAACCTTGGACGGGATCACTCACTACGAGCACGTGTGCCTTACGTGTTGGCACCGGTGGACGATCGAAGACCGAAGTGCCAAGGACGACGACGCATAGCTGCCGTTCTGCGACGGGCACCTGAGCCCGGGCGCCAGCGCGCAGACTATAGGTGAGCCGTTACCCAGCCCGCGCACCGCTGAGGATTCCCCAGACGAAGACCAGGAAACCGGCACCGGTAAGGAGTACATATGGCCACGTACTCAGTCGGGTCGCCTCGCGGATTCCGTGGCGATCCGCTCCTACCCGTGAGCCACCAATTGCATGAACCCCGAGTGGCCGCCGCCATATGCGCCATCCAAATCTCGCGATGGGGTACATGAGTCCACCTACCGACATCGCCAACCCGAGCGTCATCAGGCCGGCCGTACCTGCCCAACTGGTGTGTAGATCATCGCTCGCAGCAAGGGCCGTGAAACCTGTGACACCGGCAGCGCACAGGAGCCAGATACCTAGCCATCTGCTCCTGGTCGACAGCACGGTACGAGGGTAGGGCGATGGTTCACACGAGCACCGACCCGAACGACGCGAACTGCCGGTGTCGTTGATAGCGCCGGTGAGGTCGTCTAATACGCGGAGGCGTCGCCTCTTACGTTCAACGCGATGGACGCGGCGTCGGCCATATCGTGCGCAGCCATGTCGTCGTCGGGAAAACACGGCGTCGGCCGTATGCCGGATACACATCGGTCTTCCTTCAACTACGAAGTAGGCGGCGTGAACCGCGATCTCGCCACATTCGGTGCATCGCGCCTCGCGTGGGAGATCCTCACCCACTGAAGACCAGTCCGATACGAAACCACCGTGTGCCTGGCACATCGTCAGGCCGCTCAACATGCCAACGGCTGGCACCAGCTCTTCGGTCGCCGCGTGCGCGACGCAATACATCACTGCCATCCCGCAAGAAGGTAGTCACCCGGCCGAGCGCGAGCCAACGGCGAAGTGCCGCTCTTTCCTCGTGTTGCTCACCGATGAGTGCCATCATGCGGCATGAGCCGAAGTGGGACGGCAACACCCAAGGAGAGCTTGGGCTGCCCGAACATAGTGCGCTCACCGTGGAGGGCCATCGAGAACGTTCCGCCCGCACTCACATGAGCAGCCAGCGGTTGGTCACCTTTGCCACGACCGTGCTTCTTCTTGTTGGTCCAACCGTTGCGGTCGCCACGCCGACCGTTGGGCAGTCGGGAGACGCACCTATCGCGTCGCTGACCGCACCCGGGGCAGATCAAAACATCCGGCTTGGATCGGCGGTCGCGGCAACGCATTCCACGATCGCCGCCGGGTTCTCCGGCAACGTCGATGCTGGGTCGATTCCCGGCGGCATCGCGGTTTACAAACGCCCTGCAACGAGCTGGTCGGGCACACTCCAGCCAGTGACGATCCTGCGAGCAGACGGCTACAACGTCCTCGGCACGGCGGTTGCGATCCACCGGAAAACGATCGCGGCTGTCGCAACGCAAGGATCTGGCCCACACGGTGCCGTTCTCGTGTTCCGCAAACGCCCCGGCGGGTGGGCGCACACGTCGCAGCCCGCAGCGATCCTGAGCGACCCGGGCACGCTCGTCGTACAGGATCCGATCTCCACTATCGGCCTTGCCTTGTCACGAGGCGCACTTTTCGTGGGGTGGAACCAAGACCAGCGCGGGCCATCTGGCGCCTTTCCGAGTGTCATTGACGAGTACCCAGCGCGGCACGGCCGATGGACGTCGACCGCGCAGCCCGCGGCCCGACTTCGCGCACCGGAGCAGCGGTCCACGGATGGCACTTTTGGGCACGCGATGTCCGTGTCGGGAAGCACGCTGGTTGTCGGCCAGCCCGGACTGGCGGTGAACGGTGTCGAGGGGATAGGTGCGGCATACGTGTACCTCCGTAACTCGAAGGGGCTGGTCAGGTCGATGAATCAGGCGGAGGTGCTTCGTCCCACCAACCCTCGTGTCGACGAGTTCTTCGGGTTCTCGGTGGCGATCCAGGGGTCGCAGGCGGTAGTTGGTGCCCCCTATCGAGATCACTTGCCGATCACCAGCACGTCGGGACATCAAGGCGGCGCCTACGTCTTCCGCCGCCCCTCAGGCGGGTGGGCAGGATCGCGTCATCAGGACGCCTTCCTGACTCAGCGACCCAATCCCCGCGTCGGGCCGCTGCTGGGCTGGGCTGTCGCGACCACCGGGTCCACGATCGTCGCAGGTGAGCCGCTGCGACCGAGCGGCCAGACGGTGTACGCGGGCGCAGCGGTCCTGTTCCGCCGCCCGGCTGGGGGTTGGCAGGGGAAGGTCCGTCCCGATCGCCGGTTCGACGACCGAGACGTGCATGACTACGACCGGTTCGGCGCTGCCGTCGCGACGAGCGGCCGCGAAATCGTGGTGGGCAAGCCACACGACCTTCATCCGAATCCGGATCTCGCGCCGTCCAGCGGCCTGTACATCTACGATTCGTGACCGCAGTCGCCTAGGCTTCGACCAACCCGGTAAGACTGGACGCGTGACCTCGATCCTGACGTCACGCTCAGCAACGCACGAGCCCGAACTTCAGCTTCGGTGCCTTCCAGATCCAGCGCGACAAGGCCGTGGACAAGGTCCTCGACCCGCTCGACGCCGACCACCGCCATGTCGACAGCGGCGCAGATATATGGCAATGAGCACGAGGTCGGCGAGGAGATTCGGAAGTCCGGCATCGACCGCGGCGAGGTGTTCGTCGCGAGCAGGCTCAGTAGCGCGCTCGCGTGACAGCGCGCAGACTATAGGGAGCCGCTCCTGTACCGACTGGACGACCTGTTGTCCGAGTCCAACGCGAGGATCACCGATGATTCCCGGCTGCTTGTTGGATGTTTGTCGTTGCCCGCGCCGCTAATCAATTGAGTTAGAGGACCGATCTCGCCTTGAGTAGTGATACGACACTATTGCGGCAACCGCTGCGATCGTAGCGGCAGCGAATACTGCAAGCCCCTGCCCGTAATTTGCTAGCAGCAACCAGTTCGTAGCTCCGATATAGCCCATAGCGGCCACGAGTCCATAGAACGGCCAGGCGATACGAAAGGCAGCCTTGAATAGGTCTACCAAGGGTTCCATCGTTCACCCACTAGAACAATTTGAGCGATACGTCGCAGCCAACGCCAACGATCACCCACCTTCTACGCTATATCCATTGAGTCCGCCTTTGGCGGAGACGCAGAATCCGGTCCCGCGCTGCTCGACCTGCTGCACCCGGTCGGCAACGACAGCAGCGCCGTCACTGCCGTCACTGTGACTATCAGCCGACGCATACCCAAACGACGCTGATACACGGCTCGAGGTTGGCACAGACGGTAGGCGGGTCGACATATGGCATCCGCTCCAAAAACTCAGGGCGTTGATCGAAGACACGACGCGGCGGCACTGCGGACTTCGTTAGACGCCGACGTCAGCCACCTCGTGGTTGATGCACCCGAGTGCTAGTGACGTCCGGTCAGGTCACGCGTGGGTCGCGGCGGCTATTGCTCGGCAGCGCCGATGCTCGGCGGGGCGCCTGCGGCGATCGGGTCACCGAAGTAGTCGTGGGCCGGGGCGCCTGGAACGGCTACGCCCGCATGCAGTGCTGGCGAGGATGGCAGGAGCTGGACCTCGTCGGCGTCCCACGGTCCGATCTGGCCGAACGCAGGGTATACGCGGAACTGTGGGTCCTTGAAGATCGCAGCTCTGCCGGCTGGCGGGAGTTGGTAGAAGAGGTTGTTCGAGCACGTCCCGCCGCACGCGAATGGGCCCGCCTCCAAGTCTCGCGCGTAAAGGATGTTGTTCTCGAACAGGAAGCCTTCGGTGCCATAGAGCGCTGGCAGCGGGACGTTCTCGGCGCTGGTTTCAGGAAATCCAACGATTGTGTTGTTGTAGACCTGTACGCCATCGAGCCCTCCGATGGCGCTGGGCGCCTTGCAAGGCACCTCGCTGATCGTCGGCCCATCGTCGATGCTGATGTTGTAACGGACGATCGCGTGCCGCGGCTGGTCGTCGCTGCACAGCAGCAGAAAGCCGCCCCGGTTGTTGTTGCTGAAGTTGTCCTGGATGACCGTGCCGTCCTGGTTGTAGTCGACGTCGAAGGCGGTCCCGTCGCAGCCGTCGTTGTCCGACTTGCCGAAGTTCATGTTCTCGACCCAGTTGTGATCAATCATCGTGTTGTTGGCGTTGAACGCCCAGATGCCGGCGCTGCAGTTGCGCGTCTGCGGATCCGCGAAGTTGCTGCCGGACAAATTGCCGTCGCTGACCATGTTGTGACTAATCACGGTGTGCTGCGTCGCGTCCGTGACGATGCCATCGCCAGTGATGTGCTGCACGCGATTGTTCCGAATCAGGATGCCGGTCGATGCCGCTGGCCATGGCTGGCTCGCGGGCGGTCGCGGCGCGCCCGACGCGTTCTTGATCCCTAAGACGAAGATGCCGCTGCGGCCGACGTTGAAGATCTCGTTGCGCCCGATCGTGATGTGGGCGAAGCGGGCCGGTGAAGCGCCGAGCACCTGCAGGATGATGCCACCGCCCGCCTTGCCGTGGTCGTTGAACTCTGTGCTGCTGGTCACGTCGGTGACGGTCAGGCGACTCAGGGTGACGTCATGCACGAGGCGGTTCTCGGCCGCGACGTACACCCCTCGATAGACGCCGGACTGGTTGCCGACATTCGTGAAGTGCAGACCCTGGACGACGATGTTCGAGATGTCGTGGAGGTACAACGCCTGGTCGCTCTGACCCGCCGCGTCGATCCGCGGCTGGTCGAGCGCGCCATCGGGCCCAACGCCGTAAGGGCCGATCGTGACCGGCGCAGCCAGGGTGCCGCCACCGCGCGGGGAGTACATGCCCGTGCAGACTGTGGTGCGGCGGAAGAGCATCTGGTCACCTGGGTGAAGCCAACGGGCGTTGGCCGCGGCGAGGGAGTTGAGGGGCGAGCGGATCGATCCGTTCCCGTTGTGCGCCGCCGAGCAGTCGACATAAGTGATTGTCGGACCCGCCGTCGCTTGGACCGAGGCGTTCGCCGGACCCGCGCTGCCGAGCGCCGCCGCGACGACCACGGCAATGATCAATCTCCGGTTCCCCATGACGTGAGAAGTTCGCTGACAGGCGCCGAGTTCCTGCCGCACGGCGTTGTGACGGTGACGGTGACGGGCACGATGCAAGGCGTCGGCGCGCTCGCACTCGCGCATGTCGACAGGTCGAGACTCACCGAGATGAGTGGAGCGCCCAACGTTCCGACTAGCCGCCGAGGGGAAGCCAGAACTCCAAAGCGATGTTGTCCGGGTCGCGGAACGCGATAACGGTCCCGATGGGCGTCTCGTTGATGGGTGAGTACGTGATCGATCGCGCGGCTAGCTCCGTTTCCCACGCCTCGAGCTGCTCGCGTGAATCCACGGTGAACGCGAAGTGGTCTAGCCCGGTTCGGAACTCGCTGAAGTCGCTGTCGGGCTTGTCGTGGAACTGCCGGACCCCGAGGATCCAACCGGAGGGATGAGCGAGCACTCGGACGCTAACCCCCTCTTCGTCCCGTTCGAGGAGCGTCTGCAATCCCAGTAGGTCGGAGTACCAGGCCGCGCTACGGTCGGCATCACGAACGGTGAACGCGATGTGGTGCGCGCCAGAGATGTCTGCCATCCATCGACCGTAGCGGGTCAGTCGCAGCGTTCGTTCCGGGTCGGCGGCAGACCGGGGGCGCGTCTCCATCGTGTTCGCTTCACATTCGACGGTGAAGGTTGAGCCTGCACATACGGAGCCGATACCGGCAGCGGATCCGTGTTGGCGCGCACAATGGCGAATCGATCAGTCATCACCGAATTGCCAGGCCTGAGCCTCACACGCCTGCCTGACCTTCCGTTTTCCGAACAAGTCCACCAACAGCTCATCTCCGGTGGCGTTGTCATGCAGCTTGAGCAAGTACGAGACCTGTTCTCCGACGACGCCGTTGGACTTCAACCGGAAGCTCAGCGTCGTCTCCGGGCTGCGATGCAGCACCTCGGGTTTAGCGTCTGGCGAGCGGGCAGGCCGCTCGATCCTGATCTCGTCGGGCGTGGCGACGAATCTCGCCGTCCCCCTTCGGAGCAGCCACCGCGCGAAGATGGCATCGAGGACCCCTAGCGCCCCACAGACCGCGAGCGTGATCGCGCTGGGCGGCGGCGGGATGAACTGGCGCACGACGATCGCCAGCAGGACGACAGCGATGAAGATCGGAAGCGCTACCGCGTCTGCATTCGACAGCCGCACTTCGGTGCGACCCGGCTCGGTCACAAGTCGCATCGCATCGCCCCGCCCCTCACGAAGTGCCTTGCCGCGCCGGCGCCGAGTATCGCACCAGGGCGGCCCGCTCCGTGACCAAAGGCAGCACCACTGCCCGTAATCACCGGGTTGGGAAGACTCCGACTGGTGCAAGCAGCGAAGTGGCAAAGAAAGCAACTTGAACTCGCGGCATCATGGGCACCAGCCCGCGCTCGTCCAGCCGATCTCCCCAGGGCAGGAAGGACCGCAGGCGCATGTCCATCACTGTGGCACCGGCCGTGGCAGCCTGGTGTGCAGTGCAGTTGGTCTGGGTAGCAGGATGCATCATGCACGGCGTCAGGTTGCACGCATCCGCCATCATTCTTTGCGTCGTATCGCTGACCTCAGTCATCGCCGCGCCAACGGTGGTTGGTGCGACCCCCCACGTCGCCAAGTGGCGCCATACGGCAACTGTGCGGCTCGGTGACCGCGCCCACCCATTCCAGTTGGTGCCCGACCGACGCCATCACCGCCTGTACGTAGACACCGGCGCTGGGGTAGAGCTAGTACACCTGCCCTCGAACCGGGTGATCGGTCGGCCGCTGGGTGAGTCTCCCGGACAGCTCCTACCCGACCTGAGCCACAACCGGGTCTATGTGCTGCCAGGCGGCGATGACCTACGGCCATCCTCGATCCGGATAGTCCGTGGCCTGTCCGTCCTTGGTCACGTGCCCCTGCACCTCAAGGATCCCCGGGTCAACGCGGTCGTCGACCCCGCAACAGGATGGCTGTATGCCGACGTGACGTTCGACGCTGATGCGCCGTCGACGTTGTGGATCATCAACGGATCGCATGTACTCGCCAAGATCCCGACCGGTATCGAGTCGTTGCCACTTCTGCCACTCGCGAGAGATCGCACCACCGGCGACATCTTGGTTCCTGATATCGAGCGCGATCCCAGCGGGGCCGGCCCCATCTCGTCCTTTCTGCTTTTCGTGCATCGCACCCGCGTCGTACGCCGGCTGCCGATCAACACCCCGCGAAGCATCGTCACGCGGGGCAAATCCATCTACGTCATTGGGCAGACCTTCGATCGTTACCGTGACGGGCAGCTGGTATCCAGCGCCCCACTGACCGGTGACCCGACATTCGTCGCGGTCACCAAGTCGGGAGTCGGGTACGTCGCTGGCACCGGCCCGGACGACACGGACGTCACGGTCGTGCAAGGGAACAAGGTGCTCGGCAGCGTCCCGGGCGACTCGGTGTACCTGGATCCGAGTGCCGAACAGGGCTACGTCCTGTCATCGACCCAGGTCACGGTGCTCAGCGGCGCGAAGGTCATCAGCACCACCAAAATCCGACGCGAACCGTATACCGGTGCCTCACGATTCCCCGCCTGGTTCAACCGGGCGTCGGAGCAGATGTTCGTCTTAGGCATACACCGGACTCTCGTGTTCCACCGCGGGGTCCCAGTACGGCGTCTCGCCACCGGACGTTCACCGTGCGCAGCTGCAGGGGCGATGACGGCCTACGTCACCGACTGCGCACGCGGGCGCCTGTCGATCTGGCGTGCCCGCCGATGAAGATGCGCTCACCAGCTGCTCTCCTCGCGGGAGCCATGACACTCGCGCTCGCAGCGCCTGCAACTGCGACGGGCACGGACACGAACGTTCACCACCATCTGTACCGAACCGACACCACCACCACGGCCACCGTGACCGACGACCGCCGGAAGCTCGTGTACACCATCGAGCCGGTCGGGCTCCTCGCCGTTCTCCACACGGCAACCGGCCGAGTCCGGACCATCGTCGTCGGAAGCCACCCAAACAGTCTCGCGATCGACGAACACAGCGGCCGTGTGTACGTCGCCAACCTCAACAGTGACGACGTGACCGTCGTACGCCGGGAACGCGTGCTTGCCACCGTCCCTGTTGGGGCCAGCTCAGCGCCTAACCGAGTGCTCGTCGACCCCCACACCCACCTGATCTACGTCACCGATACCGGAGCCGACCGGGTCAGCGTGCTGCGCGGCACGCGTGAGATCAGACGCCTCGAGGTCGGGAAGGCGCCAAGCGGACTGACTCAGCTCGGGAATCGCGTCTACGTCGCAAATGCCGGCAGCGGGTCGCTGTCGGTGATCAGGAACGAACGAGTAGTGGACACCATCGCGATCGGTGGCACCCCGACCGCCCTCTCAGCGAACCCCCGAACGCGCCAGGTTTACGCCGTAGACCCAATCAACTCGACCGTGCTCATGGTCCGACACGGCAAGCTGTCCGCAACGATCGCGCTGCGGACAGCCGCTACACCCATTGCGCTCGTTATCTCTCCACAGACGGACACCATCGACATCATCGAAGCCGGCTCTTACGACCCGACGACCCAGCGCTGGGTCGAGGGCGGCCTAGCCATCATCTCGGACCGCACAATCGTCGCCGATCCAGCGACCGACGCTAGGCACCCAGTCACCGGTCTCGCCCTCGATGCGAACAGCGGTCAAGTGATCGTCGGTTCGAATCGAGCTCCACGTGGCTTCGTCCTCGACGGCGCCACCGTCGTCGCCACCGGCGGCGCGCGGTTCTCCGGGGTCACTGAAGGCTTCCACCGGACCGCGTATGCCGGTAACGCGCAGACCTTAGGCGATCCAGGTATTACGCGCCTGCGCATTCCTAAAGACGCTCCCGCCGCGCATCACTGAACACTCGGCGAATCCCGGGAACGATGCTCTGCTCGAGCTACGTCGGCGCCTTCATCAGCCTCGCCATCTCGGGTGCGGGTACGACGAAGCATCCTGCCCTCGCCGGCGTTATCGTGCGCGACGTGCCCGCTTGTCAACCCGCCATGTTGCGGAATCGTTGAGAAATCGTGCCGGTTTACGCGCGCTCTTCGGTAGCACTCACCTTGCTCGCACTGGCGATCACCGGCTGCACGAGCAGTCACGGGGGCAGCGCCAAGACGGGCGCCATGTTCCGTTCCTGTCACCCATTCGATCGGTTCTTCGTCGACGAGCAGTTTCTGGTCGGTCCGGGGGCGAACGCGACGAGCGCTGTCATCGTGGAGTTGAACGACGTTGCCCACGGGCTGCCCGTCAAGGTGCTCGCAATCCACGAAAGCCACGGGTTCAACGTTCTTATCGCCGGCCTCGAGGCCTTCGTGGAACCGCTCGATCGAACGTCCGCCGCGCTCACCAAAATGTCTCGACTGAACGCGCCAGAGCTGGCCAAGGCCGTTGGAGTTGACGGCAGGCGAGCAGCGCTCGCATGCCTGAGCCGCCATGGCAGTACTAGGCCATCGAAGCTCATCACCCATTCCACGCTGCCCTTCAACGAAAGCTTCTGTGAATCCCGGCGCCACGACTGCTGGACGCTGCGGCCTGCGCACGGCCCAGTAGGAACCGTGGTGCACTTCCGAGGCCAGGCCTCGCAATCCGCTGAGTCCGGATTCAATCTGAAGGGTGGGGTAGCTCCTCCTAGTGACGTCTATCCCGGTATCTGCCTGTACGTCGACGTGGAAGCGAAGCGGGTAGCTATTCACCACAACCGGGATGACGCACGAAGAGTCCACGGTCAGTTCACCGTCGGA
>JAFAZI010000008.1 GCA_019239875.1 Frankiaceae bacterium | reverse complement strand
CCTAGCCTGAGGGAGCCGCTCAGCCGCCGGATCGTTGCGGCGCGGAGGGCCTGTGCCGCGGCGCCTCGCGCCTTGGCGGCGTGGAGGAGCTGGGCCTGTCCCTCGACCGTCTCGCTCGCCCGGACGATGACCGGCAGCGGTTCGACCACCGGCGCACCGAGCCGGCGGGCCCGCCAGAACGCGAGCAGGACGACGACGATGACGAGCTGCAGCACGGCCCACAGCATCCTCGATGGCAACAGATGCAGCAGGCCGCGGTGGTGGCCGGTGGCAGGGCCGGCGTCGAGGCTCCCGGGCACCCAGTCGACCTGGTCGTTGTCGAGCAGGCCGAGCCCGAGCGCGGCGTCACCTTCGTCGGCCAGCTGCTCGTTTGTCAACGCGCCGGCGGCGCCGAGCACGACGGTCGTGGCGGTGCCGCGCGGCGCGCTCACCACCGCGGCGTCACCCTGGATCTGGTAGCACCCGGTCGCGGGCCCCCTCGTTCGATACAGGTCGCCCGACACCTCGATGTCACCCGCGGTGGTCGCGGCCGCCAGCGAGCAGCCGGGTGACACCGTCGTCTTGTCGGTGATGGCGTCGGGTGTGGCCGGTACCCGAAAGATCCCGAGTGCGGTCTGGTCAGGGTCGACGAGCACGACCGTGGACGTCGAGGCCGCGACCGCCAGCAGCGCGGCTGCGCTGACCGCGCTCGGCTGCGCGATGAGGACCGTCGTCGCCGGCGAGTCCCGGAGGTCGGCGATGGCCGACACGGTCGACACCGCCACGCCACGTTCGGCAACCAGCGTCGCGAGTGCGCGACCGCCGTTCGGGTTGGCGTTGCGGGGGTCGAGCAGGCCGGTGTTCGACTCCTTGCCCAGCGCTGCGAACACCGAGATCAGGGCGATGCCGAGGACCGCGATGGCGGCGGGAAACCGGAGTCGGCGCGCGATGCCGGTCAGGTCGAGCGGCTGCTCCACCGTCACCGCGGTCATGTCACCGCCACCATCGTGCGCGACCCGGACCGCACTCGATCATCCGCTCTGATGAGTACGTCGAGCAGCCGCGCGTCGGCCGGCACCTCGCCGTACACGACATCGTTGAAGGTCTGCGCCGCGGCGGGAAGGTCATCGGCGACCGACCCGAGCCGCGGGCCCGCGTCGGTCGCGACCTCGGTGGCGGTTCGGCCCGCTCGGTCGTCGAGGACGCCGCGTTCCTCGAGCTCGCGAGTGATCGCACGCATGCGCTCGAGGACCGCGGTCGCGTAGTCGGCGCTCGCCGCCGCCCGCTCCGAGAGCTGGCGATGCTCGGCCGCCGACCGGGTGGACGTGGGGGACAGCACTGCGCCGATCGACGCGACGCGGCGAGGCACGCCGACCCGCCACACGAGTAACCCGACGATGATCACGAGCAGCAGGACGAGAGCCAGCGCACCGATGTTGCCGGCGGGAGCGGCGTCCAAGGCCTTGGACAGGATGTGGTCGAGCTGGTGCCCGACCCACCGCACCGCCCGCACCGGCCATGGGTCGCTCTGCCGGTGGTAGATCGCCTTGCTCAACTCATGCCGCGCGTCATTCTGTGCGCCGCCGCGCGTGATCGGAGGACGAGCAACCATGACGGCTACTGGGCCGCCGCTCGTTGCAGGGTCAGATCGAGCGCCTCGGAGCGCATCCGTCGGTCAAGGTAGAGCAACGACATCAATCCAGCGGTGAATGGGCGGACGAGGGTCGACGCGATCAGACCGCCGATTCCGGTGATGAGCAATGTCGAGAAGTGAAAATGCGTGTCTGTGTCCGACGAGAAGAAGCTGCCAAATCCGCCGATCACGGCGAAGGGCACTTGGATGATCCCGGCGATGACGATCGCGATCAGCTGGCCGAGCAGATAGATCCCGAAGACCCGCCACCATGATCCGCGGACTAGGGACCGAGACCGTTGGATCGCTTCGCGGACGGTGAGTTTCTCAAGCGTGAGGGCGGAGGTCGTGAAGCCGAGCGCGATCGCGAGGTAGATGGCGTACACGCCCGCGGAGAGACCGCCGAGGACAGCAAGCGCGATGCCGGCGTCGGTCGATGCGAAGAGGACGAGCAGGCCGGGAAGGGCCCCGAGAAACACGACGCCGAGCACGATCCCGGGGACGACGAACGTTGCGAGGACCAGCTGCCGCAGTTGTGGCTTGGTGCGCTCCCACAACTGACCGAGGCTCATCGGCCGGCCGAGGGCGGCTTGCCCCATCACCAAGGCCAGCGCTCCACTGAGCAAGAGGGTTGCCACCATCGTGACGAACAGGACCAGCCCCTGGACGGAGTAGGCCCGCGCCAGGAAGTCCCCGCTCGGCTCGATGGTGCCGTTGGACGTGACCGTGTCGCTCGCGACGCCGTTGAGGAAGTAGTAGGTGAGGAACAGGTTGACGAACTGGACGACCAGCATCACGACAGCGGCCAGGCCCAGGGTCGCGCCCGGGTAACGGCGAATCGTCGTGAACGATCCGTCGAGCAGCTCACCCACGCCGAGCGGTCGTAACGGGATGACGCCGGGCTTGGGCGGCTGGAACCCGTACGGTGCGCCGTACCCGTAAGGCGGTGGGTAAGCGGGCGTGACCCCGTACGGCGCCGCCGGTGGCGGTGCCCCCCAACCCGGCGGTGGTGGCCCCGTTGGGGCCGGACCGGTGAAATATCCCGGAGGTGTCGTCGACGGTCCATGACCTACCAGTGGCGGACCGGGGCTCACCCAGTCACCGCCCGGCGTGGGCTCGTCGGTCGACATCGTCACTCCGTCCGCCTGATGGGAAGGCCATCGTTGCAGAGCGGTGCGACGATGGACGGGTGAAAGCACGTGTTCTTGTCGTCGACGACGACCCGGCGCTTGCCGAGATGCTCGGCATCGTCCTGCGCAACGAAGGGTTCGACCCCTCGTTCGTGAACGACGGCGACCAGGCGATGCCGGCGTTCCGGGCCACGAAGCCAGACCTCGTCCTCCTCGACCTGATGCTGCCGGGCACCGACGGCGTGGACGTGTGCCGTGCGATCCGGTCCGAGAGCGGCGTACCGATCGTCATGTTGACGGCGCGGAGCGACACGATCGACGTGGTGATCGGTCTCGAGTCCGGGGCGGACGACTACATCGTCAAACCGTTCAAGCCCAAGGAGCTCGTTGCCCGGATGCGCGCCCGGCTGCGGCGCAACGACGAGGTCGAGAACGAGGAGCTCTCGATCGGTGATCTGACGATCGACATCGCGGGCCACGTCGTCAGCCGCGACGGCGGAGCGATCCAGCTGACCCCACTCGAGTTCGACCTGTTGACCGCGCTGGCCCGCAAGCCGCGGCACGTGTTCACCCGTGACCAGCTGCTCGAGCAGGTGTGGGGATACCGGCACGTCGCCGACACCCGGCTGGTCAACGTTCACGTGCAGCGGTTGCGCGCCAAGATCGAGCGCGACCCGGAGCACCCCGACATCGTCGTCACCGTGCGAGGTGTCGGCTACAAGGCCGGACCGTCGTGATCTCCCGGGTCCGTGCGGTCGGTAGCGCTATCCGGCATCGGTGGCGTCGATCGCTGCAGACCCGAATCATCACGACGACGGTGCTGCTGTCCGCAACCGTGACCTTGCTCATCGGCGCGACGATCCTGCAGCAGGTCAAGACCGGTCTCCTCGACTCGGCGACCCGCTCGGCGCTGGGCCAGCTCAGCTCCGGCGTGCAACGCGCACAGACCCAGTTCGAGGCGCAGCCGCGGGCAAGCAACCGCGCCTTCGAACGCACCGCGGCAAGCATTGACGCGGAGCTCTCGCCGCGCCAAGGGGAGGGCGACTTCGAGGTTTCGATGGTGTCGGCGAAGCCGGGTCTGCGGTCCTACGGAACGGGTGGCGGCTCGCTGTCCGCCATCCCACTGGCGCTGCAACGAACGGTGGCTGACCGGCAGCGAGAGGCGTGGACTTACACGACCTTCGTCGAGCCTGATGGATCGACCTCGCCCGGCCTCGTGGTCGGTGCGCCCGTGCAGGCGAGCAACGTTCGATATCAGCTCTATTACCTGTTTCCCCTCAACCGCGAGGTCGCGACGCTCCATCTGGTCGAACGAACGATGCTGTTCGCGGGTGCTGCTCTCGTGTTGCTCATCGCCGGCATCGCAGCGGTCGTCACTCGGCAGGTGGTGCGACCGGTCCGGCAGGCGGCGTTCACGGCCGAGCGTCTCGCGTCCGGTCGCCTGAAGGAGCGGATGACGATCCGCGGCGAGGACGACCTGGCCACCCTTGCCGCCTCGTTCAACCGGATGGCGGACACGGTGCAACAACAGATCTCGCAGCTGCGCGAGTTGTCCCGCCTGCAGCGCCGGTTCGTCTCAGACGTCTCGCACGAGCTCCGGACCCCGATCACCACGATCCGGATGGCGGCCGACCTCCTGCACGACTCGCGCGCCGATCTGCCACCTGAGCTCGCCCGGTCATCGGAGCTGCTGCAAGCGCAGCTGGATCGCTTCGAGCTGCTGCTCGCCGACCTGCTCGAGATCAGCCGGTACGACGCCGGTGCGGCTGTGCTCGAACCCGAACCGGTCGACCTCACCGGCCTGGTGTCGCGGGTGATCAGCCTCGCGGCGCCGCTCGCCGCGACTCGCGCCTCGACCGTCATCGCTGACCTGCCGGACGAGCCGGTGATCGTTGACGCGGACGCCCGACGGATCGATCGCGTGCTGCGCAACCTCGTCGACAACGCCATCGAGTACGCCGAGGGCGGGCCGGTCGAGGTCCGCCTGCGCGGTGGGCCGGGTGGCGTCGCGATCACGGTTCGCGATCACGGCGTCGGGTTGCGACCGGGCGAGGCGTCGCTGGTGTTCGGTCGGTTCTGGCGGGCCGATCCAGCGAGGGCCCGGACCACCGGAGGGACGGGTCTCGGGTTGTCGATCGCCCTCGAGGACGCCCGACTGCACAACGGGTGGCTGCAGGCGTGGGGCGAGCCGGGCAAGGGTTCGGTGTTCCGGTTGACGCTCCCATGGCGCGTCGGCGACGCCATCACCGCATCACCGTTGCCGTTGAATCCCGACGAGGAGTCCGTGAGTGCGTAAGGCGCTCGTTGCCGGCGTCGGCGCGCTCGTCCTGACCGGCTGCGCCAGCGTCCCGACGTCCGGGTCCGTGCACATCGGGCGATCGGTTCCCGACGTCGTCGGTCTGCACGAGCCCGAGATCCGCACGTTTCCGGCGCCGCCGCTCGCCGGGCAAGGTCCGGCCGGCATCATCACCGGCTACCTCGACGCGCTCGTCGACAGCGAGGGGAACTTCGCGACCGCGAGGTCCTTCCTGGCAACTGGCACGTCATGGGATGCGGCCTCGCGAGTCACGTTGTACGACCCGGCATCCGAAGTGGTCCACCGCACCGGCCGGACCCGGGTGGAGGTGTCGGCGGACCGCGTCGGCATCATCGATCCGCCCGGCTACTACCGGATTCGGGCGGGCCATCTCGTCGTACCGTTCCGGGTCGTTCATGAAAGCGGCCAGTGGCGGATCAGTCGACTGCCGGCCGGTGTGCTTCTCTCGCGCGCGGATGCACCGCGTGCCCTCGCTCAGGTCCAGATCTATTACCTCAACGGCGCGCAGGACCATCTCGTGCCGGTGCCCCTGCTGGTCGAGCCCGACCAGCCCGGCCTCGCCACCACGTTGGTCCAGGCGTTGTTAAACGGGCCGCGGCACCGCGACGCACTGTCCCTGCTCACGGCCGCTCCTCGCGGCACCGGGCTGGTCGGCAACGTGCCGATCGGCAGTGACGGGGTGGCCGAGGTCAACCTGTCCGGCGCGGTGCAGCAGCTCAGCGCCACCGAGCTGCAGGGGCTCTCCGCCCAGGTCGTCTGGACACTTCGTCAGGTGCCCGGTGTCGCCAGCGTGCGGCTGCTCGACAACGGGACGCCGCTCAGTGGGCAAGGGGTGCCTCGTGACCAGGCGATCGATGCGTGGCAGCAGTACCAGCCGAATGTTCTCGCGCGCAGCAAGGGAGCGCTTTACGTGCGGCTGGGAGAGGTCGAGGGCATCGGCCGAGATGCGCCGGTCGCGCTGACCCGTCACCGGGTCAGCGCCCCGATCGTCAGCGCCGACGGGTCGAGGATCGCCGCGATCCAGCAGGTCGGCGGGCGCGCCGGTCTGCTCGTCGGGTCGACGATCGGCCGCGCCGTGACCCGACTGGTGGGCCAGGCACTGTCGCCGCCGGCGTTCGACCCGCAAGGTGACGTGTACGTCGCCAAGTCGACCCCGGCGGGCACCGCCGTGGTCGAGGTGCCGGTGACGGGAGCCATCCGATCGGTGGCAGTGCCCGACGGCCTGGCCCGCAGGCAGATCTCGAGCCTCGCCATCTCCCGCGACGGCAGCCGGATCGCGATGGTCGTCGGTCCCGTCGGACGCCGCTCGCTGGTCGTCGCAACGACGGCCAGCTATCGAGGGGCGCCACGGATCGGTGTGCCGCTCGTCGTCGTACCCAGCAGTCGTGATGTGAGCGGCGTCGCCTGGGCGGGTGCCAACCGGATCCTCACGACCGCCCGGCACGGCGCCTCCAGGGTCGTGATCGCGACAACGGTCGACGGGTACCGGACCAACAGCCTGTCGACGGTCGGCCTGCCCGGGAGCCCGACCCAGGTCGCGGCGGCGCCGGGTCAACCGGTCCTCGCGAGCGCCGCGGGCGCGGTGTGGTCGCTGTCCAACGGTCGCTGGCATCGCGTGTCCACCGGCAGCGACCCGTCGTACGCGGGCTGATCACTCCTCCACAGCCGGTGGCTGCGATCCGGCATCGGCCGGCCCGTGACCGCACCATCCCTGTCATGTCATGGCTCGACGTGTTGTTCCCGGTGCCGTGCGCCGGCTGCCCGGTCGTGGGGGCGCCCGTGTGCGAGGGCTGCCTGCAGTCGCTCGCCGGCGAGGCGGTGCCGGCGTGGCCGGACCCGAGACCGTCGGGGCTGCCCCCACCGTGGGCCGTCGCGAGGTACGAGAGCGAGGTCCGCGCGATCGTGCTCGCCTACAAGGAACGTGCCGCGGTCGGGCTGGCTCGTGCTTTGGCCCCGCCGCTCGCCGCCGCGATCCGGGCGGCCGCGGGTCGCGCGCCGGACGTTGTCGTCGTGCCGGTACCGGCGTCGGCCGCCGCGATCCGGGCGCGAGGCGACGACGTCACCGACCTCGTGGTGCGTCGCGCCGTGAGGCAAGCGCGTCGCGACGGAGTCCACGCTCACGTGGTGCGCGCCCTCCGCCACACGCGGCGGGTCGCCGACTCTGCTGGCCTGGACGCCAGTGCACGTGCGGCGAACCTGGCCGGTGCGTTCGCGGTGCGATCGGGCGCGGCCGGTGCCATCGGCACGCGACCCGCGATCGTCGCCGACGACGTGATCACGACGGGTACGACGATCGCGGAGGCGGCGCGTGCCCTACGGGCGGCGGGGGTGGAGGTGCGGGGAGCCGCAACGATCGCCGCCACCCAGCGTCACACGCCGGCCTGGTCGCGGGGACCAGGCAGCAGCGGACTATTGGGCGGGCGGCCCAACGGCGCTACGGTCGGACGTCACGGCTGATCCAGACCGGACGAAGGGATGCGCCCGCGTGGACATTGTCGTCAAGTCACGCAACACCGACATCGATGACCGGTTCCGAGCTGTCGTCAACGACAAGCTCGGCCGCCTGGCCAAGCTCGATCCGAAGGCGGACCGGGTCGACGTCGAGCTGTCCGAGGAGCGGAATCCGCGCCTTGCCGACCTCCGCATGCGCGTGGAGCTGACGTGTCGCACTCGAGGCCCGGTCATCCGCGCCGAGGCGGCTGCCGCTGACGAGTTGGCCGCACTCGACATGGCGGTCGCGAAGCTCGACATGCGGTTGCGTCGTGCCGCTGACCGCCGCCGGGTCCACCACGGGAGCCGCACGCCGGTCTCGGTCGCGGCGGCGACCAGCGCTCTGGCGTCGGCCGGCAACCAGCTCGACGGGGCGGCGGCTGAGCCAGAAGCGGCCGAGCCGGACGGCGATGCGCCGTTCGTCGTCCGCGAGAAGAAGCACGTCGCGGCACCGATGACGCTGGACCAGGCATTGTTCGAGATGGAGCTGGTTGGTCACGACTTCTACCTGTATGTCGAGGCCGAGAACGGCACGCCGAGCGTCGTGTATCGCCGACGCGGCTATGACTACGGGGTGGTACGCCTGCATGAGCCAGACACGGCGGGTTGACGCGGGTTTGTCGGACTACCGCCGATAGCCCGTCTGTCGTGCCATCATGAGCCTGCTGGTTCGATGCCTGGAGGTCTTGTGAGCGACATGACGGATAGTGGCGCACTGACGCCGCTTCCGCCCGGCACCGGTGACCCCATCCGGGTCTTGGTTGTCGATGACCATGCGCTGTTCCGGCGCGGCCTGGAGATGGTGCTCGAGCAAGAGCCCGACATCGACGTGGTCGGTGAGGCCGAGGACGGCGCTGAGGCGGTCGAGAAGGCCGCCGAGACGACGCCCGACATCGTGCTGATGGACGTCCGGATGCCCAGGCGCGGTGGCATCGACGCGTGTACGGCGATCAAGGACGCCGTACCGTCCAGCAAGATCATCATGCTGACCATCAGCGACGAGGAAGCTGACCTCTACGACGCGATCAAGGCCGGCGCGATGGGCTATCTGCTCAAGGAGATCTCGATCGAGGAGGTCGCGTCCGCAATCCGCGCGGTGCATGGCGGCCAGTCGCTGATCTCGCCGTCGATGGCGTCGAAGCTGTTGAACGAGTTTGCGTCGATGATCAAGCGCGGCGATGAGCGACAGCAGGTGCCCGCCCCGCGGCTCACCGACCGCGAGATGGAGGTGCTGCGCCTCGTCGCGAAGGGTCTCAACAACCGCGACATCGCGAAGCAGCTGTTCATCAGCGAGAACACGGTGAAGAACCACATCCGCAACATCTTGGAGAAGCTCCAGCTGCACTCGCGGATGGAAGCCGTCGTGTACGCCGTCCGAGAGAAGCTCCTCGAGATCACCTGATCTTGCGGCCCTGCTTGCGGATCGCACGTGCGCTAGGTCAACAGCGGCATTGATGGGGCGTGGCTCCCGTTCGACTCGAGTTTTGCCGGCCACGTCCGTTCTCGACGTCGATGGGGGATCCAAGACGGTAGAGAGCCTGTTGCTCAAAACCCTGATGGTCTTGTTGCGTGGTGTCGCGGTGGTGTGCTGCCGGCTGTCAGGCTGGTTGCACTCGGTGGAGTCGGCGCAGGTTGAGGGCTG
>JAFAZI010000201.1 GCA_019239875.1 Frankiaceae bacterium | reverse complement strand
ATCGAGTCCGGCCGCAAGACCCGCGGCTGGCTGGTGGAGGAGCAGTGCCGCAGCAAACCGGAGGCGTCGCGGCGGATGACGGTGGCGCGGGCGATGCCGGAGCATCCGGTGATCGCCGACGCGTTCGCGCGTGGGGAGATCAACCTGGAGCATGCGCAGGTGATCCTGCGGCTGCTGCGTTCCACCCCTCCTGAGCTGCGGGACGTGGTCGAGAAAGCCCTCGTCGACGCCGCCGCCTACGTGGACCCGTCCGCGCTCGCCGCGTTCTGCCGGGAAGTGAAACAGAACCTCGGCTGGGCCGAAGACAAGCAGGAAGCCGACCAGCGGCGGTATGACTCCCGGTGGCTGACCGTCTCGGACACGATCGAGGGGATGACGTCGATCTCCGGGATGCTCGACCCGGCCGGCGCCGCCGCCCTGAAAGCCGCGCTGCACGCGATGATGAGCCGAGGTGGGGAAGAGGACACCCGCACCTCCCAGCAGCGCCGCGCCGACGCACTCGTGTCGCTGGCGAACCGGGCACTGAAATCCGGGGAGCTGCCGCAGGTCAACGGGGAACCCGCGCACCTCACCGTCACCCTCGCCTGGAACGACCTCAAAGCCTCCCTCGACGCCGAAGCAGCCCACCTCGCCGGGAACTACCTCGACCCCACCCAGCCACTCACCGGCGGTGGTGGTGGCGGTGCGATGTTGAACGGCACCGAGATCAGCATCGGGACCGCGCGGATGCTGGCGTGTGACGCGGGGATCATCCCGGCGCTGCTCGGCAGCCACGGGGAGATCCTCGACCTCGGCCGCAAAACCCGCACCTGGAGCGTCGCGCAGCACCGGGCGCTGCTGCTCGAGACCGGAGGACGGTGCGGCTGGGTCAGCAACCGCGCCACCCGCCGCGCCACCCGCCATCCCGACAGCGACCTTGACATCCCGGTGACATGTCAGGGGCCGGCCGACCACGCGCACCACATCTTGTTCTGGACCCGCGACCACGGACCGACGTCAGTCGCGAACGGGGTGTATCTGTGCTGGTTCCATCACTGGCTCGTCCACCACCGCGACTGGTGCATCACCAAAGACGCTGACGGCACGATCCGGACCTGGCGCGACCCGGGCAGCAGCCCGAACGACTTCACCATCACCGACCGCACCCCACCATCCGCGACCGGACCACCCGGCTGGCATCCCTAGCGGGCGGCCCACCCGGCCGACCCGCGCCCCACATCACACGTCGTCCCCTCGACCGGCACCGACCCCGCCACAGCACACGCAGGCCGGACCCCCAGGGCACCGGCCCCACACCCATGCCCGAAAACGAACAAAGCCGGCGCTATTCGACAGTTCAGATCCGCAAGAACACAGACGACTGACGCCCCGGAGGTGGCAATCCCGTCCGACACCGGGCGGACGCGATGTGCCTGAACAGTCCCGGCGCTCGCGCTCGGCGTCGCACACGATCAGCGCCCCTCTGACGTAACCGCGTCGCAGACTGCGGCTTCAGCTGCCGTCGAGGGTCTGATGCAGGGCAGCCCGGCCGGCCCCTCCGAGCCGAACGAGACGAGCCGGGTGCGGCCGGAGTGAATATCGATCTCAACCTGAAAGGTCCGGAAGGGTCCCCGCGGCATCGGGTTGGGCTGGATCTGGTCCTTGGGTCGTGTGCCGGAAGGCGCACCATCTTCGCCATAACTGCGGGGGATAGGAACCCCAACTGGAATCAGCACTGGGCGTTGCGCCTTGAGCACCACGAAAACGGGGTGCAGGTGACAATTGTCTGGCTCGGAGTCCTCGATCAGCCGCCCCGCTACTACGGGCACGTCGCCAACGATTCTGTTCACGACGGGTGAGGTCAGGGCAAGGTGTCGCACCCGCTGACGCTGCCTCGCTGGCAGGAACGGTTTGCGCCGAGGGGCGGCCCTTGGCGGGGACGTCTTTGAGAGCGCAGTGGGCACGGGCGAAGCCGTTGCGGCGTGCGCCGTCGCCGACTCCGACGGACACATCGGAGGCTTCCACCCAGCAACGTTGGCGTCCGAGCACCCCGTCGCGCCGATCAGCAGCCCCACGGCAATCCACGCGCGGGTCCGAGGCGCCATCACCCTCCATGATCTCGCACGTACCTCGCATTCGGGTGGCGAACCTGGCAGCCAATCGCGAACCGGCGCGCCGTTAAGTCGCGATGTGCGGATAGAAGCGTTTCGCTGGCCAGCCAGCCAGCCAGCCAGCCAGCCAGCCAGCCAGCCAGCTAGCTCGCATCACCTGATCTGAAAAAGGTCGAGAAACTACCGGCGACTGCCGTCACGACAAAGATGGCCCACAGTTCCAATCCGATGTCGACCACCTTGCCCGCACTGGTCAGCGGGTTGCTTATCGCCGACGAGACGGTGAGCAGTTGTGCCGCGGTGAAGAACGCCGCGTCGCCGAGCCCGTGGATTTGCCCGCCCTTTACGCCGCTTTCTGTGGCCCAGATCAACCCGGTCCCAATCACGAAGACGACGAGGCTCAGCTCAAGGGCAAGGATAAGCCGCGCGAACAGGCGGCGGTGGCGCTCCTCACGCCGCACGAGCCGGGACAACTCTTCTCGAATCACGGCGCCCTCCAACTCCGCTCGCGCTTATCACGGCGACTGACTGATCATGTTCCAGAAGAGCCTCCGTCGCCCGGATGCGCGCACTGGCGAGCCGTGGGCCCCTTAACGGCGTTACGCGTCTCCATACCGGCTCGGCGCGATGCCTGCCGCCAGTGCCGACATATACAAACCAGACGAATCTCGTTACGTTCGGCGCATGGCTTCCGTGGCTGACGATCTTGCCTCAGTACTGGAAGCGATTGCGCAAAGCCTGCAGGAGGCGCCGTCGCCAGCCGAGACGCTGGAGGTGCTCACGAACGCTGCCGTGTATCTCATCGAAGGTACTGATTACGCGGCCGTCACGATGATCCAGGGACGCAAAGCGTTGGAGACGGTCGCCGCGACAGATGTATTAGTGCGCACGATTGACCAGGCCCAGTACGACGCGCAGCAGGGGCCGTGCCTAGACGCGCTGTACGAGGTCGACGTCGTGCGGATGAACGACATGGAGGCCGAGGAGCGGTGGCCGGAGTTCACGGCGCGGGCTCGCGGTCACGGCGTCTGCAGCATGATGTGCTTCCGGTTGTTCCAGCGCGGCAGCGACGCGGCGGCACTGAACACGTATGCGCGTGAACGCGACGCCTTCACCGACAACGACGAGCTGACGGGGCGTCTGCTCGCGACTCACGCCGCTGTCGCATTGGCCGCTGCTCGCAACGTCGACCACTTGGAGCACGCCGTCGACAGCCGCGACGTGATCGGGCAGGCGAAAGGCATCCTGATGGAGCGCCACAATCTGACTGGTGACGCGGCTTTCCGGCTGCTGGTGCAGGCGTCCCAGACGACGCACATCAAGCTGATCGAGGTCGCCCGACGGGTAGCGCAGCGAGAATGACGAGTGGACGGCAGGCGAGCAGATGCAGGCGCCGCTCCTGTGATGGCGCCGGACGAGGGCCGCTAACGTCCGCGCGGCGCGACTTCCTCCCACCAATCGCGCGGTGACGCGCCTTGGTCGCGCCACCTCTGGATGGCATTGGCGGCCGATACCCAGTGCGAACCCGAGGAGCCACAGAAAGACCAGAGTCTGGCCGCCGCCTTCTTGTATCGGTGAATGAGGTCGTCGAGCTCGAACTCATCGATAGCGCCGGCATCTAGCTGCGCGAACCCGGCGCGGACGCGGTCGAGCAAGCGCCGAAGTTCTTCTTGGTGGTAGCCCGCGACGACCGCGCGGGCTTCCTGCCGACGCGCCTTCTCGGCGGCCCGACTGGAGGCGCTGGCATCTGCCACGGGTCAAATCTACGGCTCCGGTCCAAGGTCCGCGACGACCGATTCGCGGAGACCGCAGCAGCCGGCGCACCCCGTCGGGGACGGGGTGCGCCGGCCAGACGTCCACGGCGGCGGCTGGAAGGTCTCGCCAAGCGGGGTCGGGCTGGTACGAGGTTCCGGCTCAGGGACGAGCCTCGAGCACGATGTTGAACGGCGTCTCGGTGGCTCGACGAACTCGCGTGAATCCCGCTTCGTTGAGGACCTCCGTCAGGCGGGCCTGGCCGGCCTGCGCGCCGAGGGCCGTCTTGGGGTCCTCGGTCAGCGAGTGCGCGACGCAGATCATCGTTGAAGCGCCGTAGAAGAGGCGACCGACGGGATTCAGGTTGTCGGCAACGGCGTCGCCGGCGTTCGGCTCGACGAGCAGGAACGTGCCGTCGGGTGCGAGCGCCTCACGGATGTGCCGTGCCGCACCGACCGGGTCCGGCATGTCGTGCAGCGCGTCGAAGATCGCGATGACGTCGTACCCCTCGCCCGGGAAGTCTGCCGCCGCAGCGACGTCGAAGGAGACCCGGTCGACCAGGCCGGCGTCGGCGGCCCGCTTGCGCGCGGTCTCGATCGACGCGTCGTGGTAGTCGAAGCCGCGAATCCGCGAGTTCGGGTAGGACTCGCCGAGCAACAGCGTCGAGGCCCCGTGCCCGCAGCCGACGTCAGCCACCGTCGCGCCCGCCTGCAGCTTTGCCTCGACCCCGTCCAGCGAGGGGATCCATGACGACACGAGGTTCGCGACGTACCCGGGCCGGAAGAAACGCTCCGTCCCGTCGAACAGCAGCGCGTCATGCTCATGCCAGCCGAAGCCATTACCGGAGGCGATGGTGTCGGTGAGCCGGTCGACGTTCTTCGCGACGGCAACCGGGATGCCGAAGGCGGCCGGAAGCGACATGCCGTCGGGCGAGGCGAGGGCGAAGGCCTGCTCCTCGGTCAACGAGTAGGTGTCGGTGGCAGCGTCGTAGGTCACGTAGCCGCCGGCCGCCTGGCAGCGCAGCCACTCGCGCATGTAACGCTCCGGCACACCGGTGTGCGCGGCGACCTGGTCGGATGTTGCCGGGCCGCAGTCCGCAAGCCCCCGATACAGCCCGAGCCGGTCGCCGATGACCGCTTGTACGGCGTGAAAGCCGGCTCCCACGTCGGTGACGAACTTCCCCAGCAGGTCGTTCAGCTTCGCTTCATCGATCGCCATGTCTTCTCCTTGTCCTGCTCAACCCCCCGCGGGCCGAGATCCGCCATGACGATCTGCTGACCTCCTTGCAGCCAATTTGCACCGGTTGTCCGCCCGCGCTGCAAGGTCGCTGCAACCCGCGCGACGAGGCTGGGCACATCACATCAACCGATGGAGTGCGGCATGACCGACCCCGTGACGCTGTTGCTCGCGGCGATCGAGAGCGGCCAGCCAATGCCGACCGACGTGTTCGCGGACGACGTGGTCGTCGATGCCACGGTGCCCGGATGGCGAATGACCCTTCGTGGGCCGGATGCGGTCGCTGCCACCTTCGCCCGTTGGTACGCCGACGCCGGCCGCTTCGAGGAGCTCACTCGCACCGACCAGCCGGGCGGTGAGATCGTCCGATTCCTGCTGACCTGGGTGGAAGCTGGAGTCCCGCACGCCGCGCACCAGGCGCACTTCATCGACTTCGACGATGTCGGACGGATCCAGCGGGACGAGGTCTTTTGCGGCGGCAGGTGGGACGCTGGGCTTCTCGCCGAGATGGAAGAGGCAGACCGTGCCAGTGCGTGAACGCGCGCGTCCCGTTGCGGCGAGTGCTGAGGAACTGCTCCGCAGCGCGACCAGCCGCGAGCCGCTCACCCACACCGACGGCAAGTCGGCGGTACCCATGGAGCGGGTGGTCATCGACGGCTCGACGTACGTGACCAAGGCGATCTCGCCCCAGCTTGACTGGATCAGCCGCGCGACCGGCGACTACGGGTGTCGCGTCCTGGCCTGCTGGCAGCTCGGCATCCTCGACGCGCTGCCCGCCTGCTTCGATCACGCCGTGGTGGCCGTCGCCCATGAACCGGCATCGCTCACCACGACGCTGTTGATGCGCGACGTGGGGGAGCACCTCGTGCCCGAGGGCGATGATCCTGTTCCGCTCGAGACCCATCGCGGGTTCCTGGACCACATGGCGCAGCTGCACGCGTCGTTCTGGGGCCAGGCCGACGCCCTCCCGGTGCTGACGCCGATGACGACGAGATACACGGCGCTGACACCCCTGACGTCCGAGGTCGAGGCGGCGCTGGGAAACCGCGGCGGCGTGCCCGGCCTCCTCCCGGAGTGCTGGGCGGCCCTCGACGCGGCAGCACCGGAGGCGGCCAGGGTGGCCCGCGCGGTCGCGGCAGACCCGTGGCCGCTGGTCACCGCGTTGGACGCCACTCCGCAGACCTTCGTCCACGCCGACTGGAAGATGGGCAACCTCGGCCGGCATCCCGACGGGCGAACGATCCTGCTCGACTGGCAATGGCCAGGAGTTGCACCCGGCTGTGTCGACCTCGCCTGGTACCTCGCCATCAACGCCGCCCGACTCCCGGAGTCGAAGGAGGCAGCCATCGACGGCTACCGCGACGCCCTGGAGCGCCACGGCATCGTGACGGCGGACTGGTTCGATCGGCAGATGTCGTTGGCACTGCTCGGAGCATTCGTGCAGCTCGGCTGGAACAAGACGACCGACGACCAAGAGCTCGGGTGGTGGACCGATCGAGTCCTCGCCACCGCGCGGACGTTGGATTGACCGCACCCGACCTCGGTCGCCCCGATACGGATCTCCCAGCGGCGGACTACCGCGACGGCCGGGCCTGGGCGGAGGGTCCGCAGGTCGTGTACGACCGGCTCGCGACCGCGGCGATGCGGGTTCTGCCCCACCGTCTGACCGGCGCACGCGCGCTCGACGTCGGGGCCGGCACCGGTTCGACCACCCGCGAGCTCCTTCGTCGCGGTGCCGCCGTCGTCGTGGTCGACCGGTCGCCGGCGATGCTCTGCGAGCTCCGCCGGCAGCTGAGCGACTCCGTGCCCCTGGTGATCGGAGACATCTGCCGCCTCGGCATCCGCGACGACACGGCTGACGTCACCGTCGCGGCGTTCGTGATCAACCACCTCGCCGACCCGGTCGTCGGGCTTCAGGAGCTTCGCCGAGTGACGCGATCCGGTGGCCGCGTCCTCGCGACGACCTTCGGCGCCGACGACCACCCCATCAAGGCGGCCGTCGACGAGGTCCTGATCAGGTACGGCTTCGAGCACCCCGCCTGGTATCGCACGATCAAGGCCGGCGAGGTGGCACCGATCTCTACTCCCGCCGGTCTTTCGGCCGCCGGCGCACAAGCCGGGTTGCGACGAGCGTTGGTCGAGTCCGTCGCCGTCGATCTGAGTGATCTTCCCGTCTCGGCGGCGATCGGTTACCGGCTGGGCCTCGCGCACATCGCACCGTTCATTGCGTCGCTCGACGCAGCGGTGACGGACCGGCTGCGGGCAGACCTCGTCGCGACCGTGGCTGCGCTGCCGCCGCTCCGGCTCCAGATGCTCGTCCTCACCGGTCGCGGTTGAGCGCTGCGGCAGCGACCGCCTTCACCGTGTCGCCCCAGGGACCGGCGTTGGCGACGAGCTCGTCGACCCTCGCGGCGCTCCATGTGAGCAGCTCGGCGGAGTCCAACCGATGCCCGAGCCGAGCGGCGACCCGCCAGGCCTCCGGGCGCGCGACGGCAAGCAGCATCGGGAGGTGCGCTGCGACGTCGGTCGCCGTGATCGGCTCCCCTCGCGCGGCGGCCGCCTCGATCGCGAGCAGGGCACCGAGCACTTCGTACCGGTCGATGGCCTCGGGGGCGGCGCGGGCCACGACCGCGGACGCGAGCTCTGCCGCCGCATCTGCCTCACCGTTGAGCACGGCGAGTCGTCCTCTCAGATAGCTGGCTCGCAACTCGATCCGCCAGCCGTTCGACACCTCTCGTCCCGCGCTCACGATCGTGTCCGCCTCGTCGAGCAGCGCTGCCGCCCCGTCGCGATCGAGGCGATCCAGCCGGAGCGATGCGAGGTCGAGGGTTGCCTGGCCGAGCGGTTCCGGGTTGCCGGTCGACCGAGCCGCCTCCCGCGCGGCCTCGAGCTGATCTGCCGCCGCCGGATCACCGAGGAGGGACAGTGCCCAGCCTCGGTACACCTCGGCTCGCCCCGCGAAGCGCAGCGCGCCCTGCTCGGCGACGGCGGCACTGAGCCGGTCCGCGGCGGCAAGCGCGTCCAGCGGGCGGCCGCGCAGCGAAGCGAGGTGCGTTGTGAACTGGTCGACGTAGAGCGGTGCGTAGGGCACTGGTGCTCGAGCCGCGAGATCGGCGCTGGCGAGAGCAGCGTCGGCGTCGGCGAGATGGCCGCGATGCAACTCGACGAGGCAGCGCCAGGTCTGCGCGAATGGCGCGATCCGAGAGCGCGGTGGCCCAGCCGTGATCGGCGTCAGTCGAGCTGTCGCCTCGCCGAGCTTGCCTTGGGTATGGAGCACCTTGATCGCGAGGAACTGGCAGGTGTCGAGGACCTCGGGATCCTCACTCGTCAGCTGCGCTTGGTCCGCGAACGCGAGTACCGCGTCGAGATCCCGGGCGTAGTACGACGCGAACGCCGCGACCTCGAGTGCCACACCGTCGGCACCGAGTGTGTGGGCGCGGTGCGCCGCGTCGCGCGCTTCTGCGTAGCGCCGAAGCATCACGAGTGACCGGCCGCGGATCAGGTGGGCATCCGGTGTCTCGACGAGCTCGAGACTTGCCTCAGCCAGTCGCAGTGCTTCGGAATGATCGAAGCGTGCGCCGGACTGCTCGGCCGCTGCGCAGAGGGCCGCCGCCGCGAGTGGCGCGTCGCCGCCGAGCCGGGCGTGATGCGCAACCCGCAGTTGTTCGGCCGGCCGGCGGCGGGAGAGGGTTCGCGCGGCCTCGCGGTGCAGCCACGCACGTCGAGCGGAGGGGGTGTCTGCCTCGAGCGCTTCGCGGACCAGATCGTGGCGGAACACGTACCCGGTCGGGGCATCGTCGAGGATCCGGCGGCGGGCGCCGTCGTCGAGATGGTCCAGCAGCTGGCTGGCGGGCACGTCGAGCACCGTTGCGAGCAGGTCGACGTCGATCTCGTTCCCGAGGACGGCCGCCGCATGCAGCGTCGCAGTCGCCGCCCCGGCATCAGCCAGTCGCTCCACCACCGCATCCCGGATCGAGTCGGGAAGCTCGCCCCCGCCGGAGTGGGCGAGCTCGACGAGGAACAGCGGCAGGCCGGCACTCCGAGCGACGACTGCCTCGACTCGGTCCGCAGCGAGGTACGGCGACACCACTGCCGCCGCCGCGGTTGCGTCAAGTCGGTCGACGAGGATCGGTTCCTCGCCTGGGACCTGCCGCGTGTCCGGTCGGCGCGCCGCCACCACGAGCACGCGAAGTCCGCTGCCACGCCGGGCGATGAATCCGAGCCATGCCAGGGTGGCTGCGTCGGCGAGATGCACATCGTCCAACAGCAACACCACCGGCCGTCTGGCGGCGAGGCGAGCAACAACACTGAGTACTGCGACGTGTAACACTGCCGGCGCTGACTGGTCGCCGGGTTCGTACGCTCTCAGGAACTCGCCGTACGCCGTTGGGTCCGCAGCCGCGGTCCCGGCTCGGAGCAGCAAGCCCAGGAGCTCCGCCTCAGCGCCGAGGAGCGCGGCCCGATCGTCGTCGGTGGCGCTCGCGAGTCGACCCGCCAGGGCGTCGAGGACTGGCTCGAGCGGAAGGACACCGACGGCTCCGGCGGTGCCCCACAACACGTCCGCGGCGGGGGACACGCGGTCGGCGAACGAGGTCAGCAACCGCGTCTTGCCGATTCCCGCCTCGCCCTCGACCGTGACCACGGCGGCTGAGCCGGCGCGCGCACGGTCGAAGGCAGCCTCGAGTGCGGCGAGCTCGCGGTCGCGGCCGATCAACGGTGGCACGTCGGCGGGTGCCGACGGCGTCGCCGCTTCCAGGTCGCCGCGTAACACCTCTGCGTGGACTGCTCGAGACTCGGCGGAGAGATCCACGCCGAGGTCCGTTGCGACGAGGGCGGCGGTCTCGGCGTATGCAGCGAGGGCGAGCGCCGGCCGCCCCGCCGCGACCTGCGCACGCATCAGCAGGCGGAGGGCGGCTTCGTCGTACGGATCGGCGGCCAGTGCTGCGGCAGCATGTTCGACGGCTTCCCAGGGCAGTCGTCCGGCGAGTGCGCCTTCTGCCGCGACCTGCCGGGTGCGGGCGATCTGGCGGTCGACGGCGGAACGGGTGGCCTCCGTCCATGGCTCGTCGCTGTCCTCGGGGAGCAGCGGCCCCCGGACCAGGGCCAGCGCGGCGGCTGCCGCGGCTCGAGCCAGAGCAGGATTTCCGGCGGTCAGGCGACGCGCGGCCTCGTCGGCTCGCTCGCGCAGTTCGTCGATGTCGAGCCATGTGGCCGCGAGCGAGTAGGCGCCGTCGCTGTAAGTGATGGTCTCACTGCCCAGGACCCGTCGCAGCCGACTGACCAGCACGGAGACCTGGTCGGCGGGCCGCTCCGGCCCGTCGTCGTCCGGCCACAGCGTTGCAACCAGTGTGTCGATCGGGACAGGGCGGCCGGCGTCGAGTGCCAGTCGTTTCAGCAGCGTTCGGGCCTTGCGGCTTCCGAACGCAGCGACATCCACCCCGTCGACGTCCAGCCCGCCGAGCAACCGGATCCGCAAGGAAGATCCGCCCACTCGTGCAGTCTGCCACCGGCCCTGTTGTCAGGACAGCGTCGCGCGCACCGCGTCCAGGCCGCTGTACTGCGGCTTCCAGTGCAGTTCGGTCTTCGCCTTGGTCGTATCCATCACCGCCGGATGGCTGAGCGCCTCGAGCCATTGACCGAATGATGACAACGGCAGTCGGGAGAGAAGTCGGGCGACAGCGAAGGTGGAGCGAGGCGACACGGCAATCGGATGGAGCCCGAGGACACGCGCGATGTCGACGAGGGTCGGCGTGTCATCCCCGGCGATGTTGTACGAGCCAGGCGGCCCGGCGGCAACGACGCACTGCAGCAACGCCGATCCGACGTCCGCTTCATGGATCAGCTGGACGGGGATGTTGGGCACGAGTATCGGCACGGGTATCGGCGGTCGCCGGATCAGCCCTCGCATCGGACGCGCGATTCTCATGACCGGCTCCGGCAGCACGTTCTTGGCGCCGACCGCGTTCGGCCCGAGCACACCGGGCGGGCGCAGGACGTAGAGCGCGAGCTCGGGATGCGAGGCGGCCTCTCGCTCGAGCAGGTTCTCGATCTCGGCCTTCTCCTGCGAGTAGAACAAACGGTCTGCGGGTCGCACCGGCCATTGCTCGGTCATGCCGACCGGGTTGTCGCGGTGGAAGCCGTACGCCGCAACGGACGACGAGTACACGAATCGCTTCGCACCCACCGCGGCCGCGGCCCGGAAGGCGTTCAGCGTGCCCTCCACGTTGATCGCCCGAGTGGTTGTGCGCTCGCCGCCAACGATCAGGAACGCGAGATGGACGACGACGTCGGCGCCCTCGAACGCGTCACGCAAGGCCTCCGGCTCGCGCACATCTCCCTCGCGATAGGTCATCTTGGTCCAGCCTCGCGACGCCGGGTCGAACGGTCGGCGCGCGATGCCGACGATGCGATCGACTCGGTCATCTGCCTCGAGCAGCGGAACCAGCCCGGCGCCGAACGTTCCGGTCGGGCCGGTGACGGCGACGGTGAGGCCGGTCGAGGATGAGCTCATCGGATAAGTGTGACCGACGGTGTCGGCTGCGCCGTACTCGACCGGCACGGGTCATAGGATCTCGCGGCATGACAATGACGCGCGACACCGAGCCGGCCATGTCATGGCCAGCGGTCGAGGCATCGCTCACAGCGACTGGGCAGATGTTCGAGCTGGCGTCGGCCGAGGTACGCGGTGAACAGCTGCGAGTCTGGAAGAACGCGCCGGCCAGCCTTCGCGATCTGATCGAGCTGTCGCGGCTGCACGGCGAGAAGACCTTCGTCGTCTACGAGGACGAGCGAACTACTTTCGAGGAGCACTTCCGGCAGGTCGCGACGCTCTCGCATCGCCTCATTGATGATTACGGCGTCGCGAAGGGTGATCGGGTCGCCATCGCGATGCGCAACCTGCCGGAGTGGTCCGTGGCGTTCTGGGCGGCCGCGGCTGCCGGCGCGGTCGTCGTACCCCTGAACGCGTGGTGGACCGCGCCGGAGCTGGTGTACGGCTTGGCGGACTCGGGCTCGAAGGTGGCCTTCGTCGACGGCGAACGCCTCGACCGACTCGCGGCCGAGCTCCCAACACTCGACCTCGAGGTCGTAGTCGCACGTGCAGAGGGCGTCGTGCCGTCGGGTGTGGCGCGCTACGAGCAAGTGATCGGCGATCCGGCCTCGGACGTCGCACTGCCGCCGGTGACCCTCGAGCCGGAGGACGACGCGACGATCTTCTACACGTCGGGAACCACCGGCGCTCCCAAGGGCGCCCTCGGCACGCACCGCAACATCTGCGGCAATCTCATCTCTCTCGCCTACACCCGGTTCGCCGCAGGACTGCGGTCGGGTACGCCCGCCGAGACGCCCGCGCCGGACGCGCCACAGCAGTCGTCGCTGCTCTCGGTCCCGTTCTTCCACGCGACTGGTTGCCACTCGGTGCTGGTCGCGAACGCCGCACTGGGCGGAAAGCTCGTGCTGATGCGCAAGTGGAATCCGGAGCGAGCGCTCGAGCTGATCGAGCGCGAGCATGTGTCGATGTTCGGCGGCGTGCCGACCATGGTCTGGCAGGTGCTGCAGTCGCCGGACTTCGGCAAGCGCGACATCTCGAGCGTGACCTCGGTCGGGTACGGCGGCGCGCCTGCGCCGCCCGAGCTGGTCCGTCGAATCGAGGAGCTGTTGCCCGGGCGGGTGCCCAGCAACGGGTACGGGCTGACGGAGACGTCATCCGTAACGACGATGAACGCCGGCATCGACTACTTGCAGCGACCCGACAGCGTCGGACGTCCGGTTCCCGTGGTCGACGTCCAAGTGGTCGACGACGATGGCCGCGCATTGCCGGTCGGCGAGGTCGGCGAGCTCTGGATCCGCGGGCCGAACATCGTGAAGGGCTACTGGAACAAGCCGGAGGCAACCGCCGCGACGATCACCGACGGGTGGCTGCACTCAGGTGACCTCGCACGCATCGACGAGGAGGGTTTCGTCTACATCGTCGACCGGGCGAAGGACATGCTGATCCGCGGTGGCGAGAACGTGTACTGCGCAGAGGTCGAGGCCGCTCTGTTCGAACACCCGGCGGTCTACGACGCCGCCGTCATTGGGATCCCGCATCACGAGCTAGGTGAGGAGGTCGGCGCTGTCGTCCGCCTCAAGGACGGTGCGACGACCTCGGACGACGAGTTGCGGCGACACGTCGCCGATCGGCTGGCCGCTTTCAAGGTTCCGGTCCGCGTGTGGTTCGTGACCGAGGAGCTGCCACGCAACCCAGCCGGCAAAGTCCTCAAACGGGAGCTTCGCGACCGATTCGTCAACTGAGGCGTCACGAGTTTTGCGACGCGTCGGGGGAATGTCACGACTTACGACCTCTCGACGAAGGGCAGCTGGCTATGTGGAAACGACGCGGACCCAAGGTGGACAAGGGGGAGCAGGACGTCGAGCGGGACAACAACGAGGCGAAGTCTCGGCGTACCGGGGGAGTGCCGAATCCGGAGATGCCCGACCAAGGAAGTACGACGGGGACGACGCCCAATGGCACCTTCGTAGGTCGGGTCGCGGGTGATGACGTCGGGTACGCCGGCGAGACCGGAGCGGAGCGCCGAGCCGAAAGGGACACGTAAGCCTCGCCTGCGCGGGTATAGCAACCTCGACCGACCCATTCCAGGAGGAACTGATGAGTGGCACCGACAAGGCCAAGAACAAGGTCGAGCAGGCGAGCGGCACGATCAAGGAGAAGATCGGCGACGCCACGAACGACCGCTCATTGCAGGCGGAGGGGAAGACCGACCAGGTAAAGGCGGATCTCAAGGACGCCGGCGAAAAGGTGAAGGACGCGTTCAAGCACTGAGTCGCCGCTGTCGCTCGGTCGTCGCGAGGTAGAACGCCCAAGCGAACGCGAAACTCGTGAACAACGAGGACACGAAGTACAACCACGGGCGAGCGATGCCGCGTCGCCGGCCGTCGACGATCGTGAACAGTGGGAGCAACACGACGTTGGCGATCGTGTAGTCCTGTCCGGCCGACGACGCGGCGGGGTTGTCGAACATCAGCTTGATGTAGTGCGCCCAGCTGCCATCGCCCCACAGCGGGTTGAAGAACACCTTGTCGGGGCCGTCCTGCTGCACGAAGCGCACGTTGGGGTACCAGCCCAGAATCACGGACGCGAAACCGGCTACGTACAACGTCACTTCGATCGCGGACAGGCGTGGCCCATCTGGGACCTTGCGGAAGATCCCCGGGTTCGATCGGATGATCACGCCAATGACGAGGATCCCGAGAACCGCATGCGCGACGAGCGAGGCCATGCAGAGGATCTCAGCCCAAGATCACCGTCGTCGTCCAGTCACCGAGCCGCGGCGCTGCGGACCGTGAACCGATGTGTCCTTGGCGCCGAGCCCATCGCGCGTCCGCCGTAGATCACGTGGCCCTTCGCATCCTGATACGTCTGCCACGCGACCGTTGGCTGCTGGTCGACGCCCGCCTTCGCGAAGTCACAGACACCGGACGGGAAGGTCTGTTTGAGCTGCTTCCACTGCGCCTTGGTGAAAGTGGTGCCGGGGTACCCGCTTCGACGCAACGGCTTTAGCTGGCACTTGTTCGCGTCGGTGGTGATCGAGTCACCTGCCACCATCCGCGGCGTCGCTTCCACCGGGACGACGGCGGCCGGGCAGAGACTGTCGGACACCTTGTGACCGGAGCCGTCGAAGCAGGCGTCACCAAGCCCAGCCGGCTTGTCCTTGATGATCTTCTTCGGCAACGACTTCGCACTGTGATCCCGCTCGACGGCGTGCATCCACGTGTCCATCATCTCGAAGCTGTTCAGCTCGCAGTCGTTGTCGGCCGTCAGCGGGACTGGGCCCTCCCAGATCACCTGGTTGGCATGCGTGCCGTTCTCACGGTCGAGCCGGGCGCGGATGGCGAACGCGCGGTACGTGTCGTGAAACAACCCCGGGTTGGTGCCGCGACAGTCGATGATCGCGGTCTGGTCGAGGTGATTGGCCTCGTCGATCATCCCGCTGCGGTAGGCACGGGCCAGCGACGCCACCCCCGAGTTGTCCACCCGAGCGGCGGTGGGGTTGGTGTCGATGTCCGCGCCGCCGGCCTTCGCGTTCAGGTCGACGAACTGGCCGGCCGTGATCACGCCGGTCTTGAGTGCGCCGAGGCCGTACTGCACCCCGATGTTGTCGACCGGCAGTCGCACGAAGCCATGCCCGGCCTTCTTCTCACTCGCCGTCCACAGCCGCTTCGGCTCGGGACCGAACACGTTCACTGCCGCGTCCTGAATCGTGCACCTGACGCCGTCGGGGTTCTTGGCGGCGTCGTAGCGCTGTGCGCTCGTCGTACCGGCGCAGGCGTCAGTGGGGACCGCGACGTGGAACTGTGCCTGGTCCGACACCTCTGCGTTCTGTACTCCGTCGGGGCCGCCGAGCACCTCGCCTTCCTGCGCCGGCGTCCACGGAACTCCGCCGACGACCGCGTTTGCGGGGTTGGTGAAGTAGGCGAGGAGCAGGTGGTAGTCGAGGAACTGGGTCGCGGTGCTGTAGGCGTCGGGGAAGGAGCATGTGGGCAGCAGGCCCTGGTAGACGCCTGGGTAGGCGTTCGCGATCCACTGCTCGGCCAGCGAGCCGCCCGAACATCCCGTGCCGATCGTGTAACGCAACGTGCCGTAGCTCTTGATCACATGCTCCTTGGCCATGATCAGCGACTCGGCCTGCACCGCGAGGTTGCAGTTGTGCCCGCTGTTGTCGAGGGCGGTCGACATCACCGCGTAGCCCCTGCCGAGCGCGACGTCACCCGCCTTGTCGCCGGTGGTCGCCGGTGCCGTGCCAGTCTCGCGATCGTCACCGCAGGACGCGCCGTGCGTGATGAGGAGCTTGTGGTCGAACTGTCGCTGCGGCCGTACGGCGGTCCACCGTTTGCCCGGCTGGTAGAGCGAGGACACCTGGTACTGGTCGCGATCCATGTATCCGGTCTCGGTGCGGACGATGAACGGCACGGTGGCGCCGTTGTCGGTCGTCGTGGACGCCACGTCGGACGGTGGGTTGTTCGGGTCATAAGGTTGCCAGCCGTTCTTGGCCGGGTCCGTCGACATGTACTCGAACGCGTACGACGGCGCCTTGTTGCACTGCTTGTCCGTTGCGCCGGCCTCGCAGGTCCAGGGCTGGATCTGGGGGCCGGAGAGGATCGGCCCGCCGATCGGGTGGTTGATCAAGGTCAGCTTCGCGCCGTGGTGCCCGACCGTTGCCTGGAGTCGATTCGGACCGAGGGCCAGCCGCTTCACCAGTCCCTCGAACCGGCCGTCGTCGCGAATCGCGAACCGTTTGGTGATGTCGCGGTGGCCGATGGTGACGGCGATCTTGCCGGCATCTGATGCCTTGGGCAGCCGGATGGCCACCAGTGCCGAGCCACCGCTGACCAAGTCCGCCCGCCCGGACAGCACCTTGATCGCCAGATGCCTACCAGGTCGACTCTTGTTAGTCGGTGAGGCGTGGATCGTCGCCGCTGCGTCCACGGTGTTGACGGCGACCGTACCGGCGAGGGCGACGCTCGCCGCGATGACAGCAGCGGATCGGCGTCGGGCAGGTGAGGGCATCAAGTGCTCCTGGAGGACGAGCTGGGGAGGGGGTTCAGCCAGGGTACGTGGGACCCGATGCCGCTTGCCGTCGGGCGAGCTCAGCCCGACGCTGGATACCGGCCGATCCACGGCGCGAGCTGGTCCACGCGGTGGTCGACGACCGGACGGGACTCAGCGCCGAGCAACATGGTGGGCGGAGTGGATCCGACGTACGGCGCCCACGTCCCGAGTGCCGGCGTGGACGGGTCGCCGCCGCGGATGAACGCGACCCACGCGTCCTGGACGATCTCGGTCATCCGGTCGACGTCGGCGCCTACGCCGACCAGGCCAGGTACCCGGTCTGCCGTGCCGAACACGAGCGGCAAGCAGGTGTCGTGGCACGCACCCAACCCGGGCCGCGGTGATGGCCACTGCAGTTCGTAGTGGAAGACGGCGTTGCCCGCAGCTGCATGATCGCGAGCGAACTGCGCGGTGGGAGCGCCGAAGTGGAAGTCGGTGACGAGCGCGCTCGCGATCGCCCGCCGTCGCCGGGTCGGGTCGCCGTCGATGTGCTCGGCCTCGTATCGAGCCAGGACGTCGTCAGCCGAGAGATCGCCGGAGCCCAGCGCACGGATGCGTTCCCGGACGAACCGCTCCGTGAACTCGTCGTCGTCGAGCACCGCGTCGAAGACCCGCCACTCGTCCTTGGTGGTGCCGGCGAGCATGGGGACCGGCACGAGCGGGCGTCGAGCGCCAGCGGTCAGCGGATAGTCCGGGACCAGGTCGCCGTCGACGGCATGGTGGAAGGGGCCGACCGGCGGCACGAAGCCGGTGGGTATGGCGCCCTGCGCCGCGACGATCTGCTCGGTGCTCGTCGTCATCAAGTCGGCGTCGCCCATGGCTGCCATGAACTGACGTGCCACATCGGCGGCGGCCACCGTGGACCGCACGCGTTCGAGGCCGCCGCTCTGCAGGATGACGCGGTCGCACGCGCCGATCGCGGCCGGGCTGGCGAGCAAGCACGCGATCGCGACCGCTCCCGACGACTGGCCGATGAGGGTGACGTCGGCCGGATTGCCCCCGAACCCACCGATCTCTGCGCGGATCCAGCGCAGCGCCATCAACTGGTCGCGCAGTGCCAGGTTCGTGCCCGGGTCTCCCTCGATTCCGAGCTCGCGTGGCGCGTAGAGCGACCCGAGTGCGCCGAGCCGGAAGTTCAGAGTGACGACGACCAGATCACCGCGCCGGGCCAAGGCGGCACCGTCGAGCAGCGGTGCTGATCCGGACCCCATCACGACGCCGCCGCCGTGGATGAAGGCCACGACGGGTCGGCGGGCGCCGTCGGCGGCCGGCGTCCATACGTTCAGCGAGAGGCAGTCCTCCGACATGGTCTGACCGCGCTTGGCCAGCCGCTCCGCGCTGATGGCCTGTGGCGCGATCGGGCCGAACCCCGTTGCGTCGCGGACTCCGCTCCAGGGAGAGTGCGGCGCCGGCGATCGCCATCGGCGCGGGCCGACCGGCGGCGCTGCGTAGGGAATACCGCGAAACACCGTGACGTCATCACACTGCTCACCACGCAGCACACCGTGGCTGGTCTGGGCGAGGGCCATGTGCCTAGCGATTGCCCAGCGGGTT
>JAFAZI010000144.1 GCA_019239875.1 Frankiaceae bacterium | reverse complement strand
CACGTGCTCGTTCATTCCGTAACGTGATGTGATCTCACCGTCCTCGACGGAACGTTGCTTGGAGTGCACATGGTGCTGGGTCTGCCCGACGGCGTGACCGCGTGCCTGTTCGACCTCGACGGCGTGTTGACCAACACCGCCGCGGTGCACGAGAAGGCGTGGAAGCTGACCTTCGACGCGTTCCTCGCCTCGCACGCTTCGGGCGGGGAGTTCCGCCCGTTCGATCATGAGGACTATCTCCAGTACGTCGACGGGAAGCCCCGCACCGACGGCGTACGGGACTTTCTCGCCAGCCGGGGGATCACGCTTCCCGAGGGCGAGAACTCGGACCCACCGAGTGACGCGACGATCAACGGGGTCGGCAACCGCAAGAACGAGGAGCTGCTGCGCCGGATCCGCGAGGACGGCGTGGAGGTGTTCGAAGGGTCACGTCGCTATCTCGAAGCAGCCCGCGACGCCGGCCTGCGCCGCGCGGTCGTGTCCTCGAGCGCGAACACCAAGGACGTGCTCGAGGTGACCGGCCTCGCGCCGTTGATCGAGCTCCGAGTGGACGGGGTGACCATCCGGGAGGAGAAGCTGGCGGGCAAGCCCGCGCCGGACACCTTCCTCACCGCGGCCGAGCGGCTCGGCGTCGGACCGAAGCAGGCGGCGGTGTTCGAGGACGCCATCTCCGGCGTACAGGCCGGCCGGGCGGGTGGCTTCGCCGCCGTCGTCGGTGTCGACCGGGCAGGGCATGCTGATGCCCTGCGCAGCAACGGTGCGAGCGTCGTCGTCAGCGACCTTGCGGAACTACTCGAGCACTGAGGAGCCTGACGGCGTGATCGAACAGTCGGCGTACCCCGTCGAGCCATGGGTGGTTCGCGAGACGAACTTCAACCTCGAGCTGCTTGCGCAGTCCGAGTCCGTCTTCGCGCTGTCGAACGGGCACATCGGGATGCGCGGGAACCTCGACGAGGGGGAGCCGCACGGGATTCCAGGCATGTACCTGAACTCGTTCTACGAGAACCGCCCGTTGCCCTACGCGGAGTCGGCGTACGGGTATCCCGAGATCGGACAGACCGTCGTCAACGTGACCGACGGCAAGCTGATCCGGGTCCTGGTCAATGACGAGCCGCTCGACGTCCGGTACGGCGAGCTGCGATCGCACGAGCGGTTGCTCGACTTCCGCGCCGGGACACTGACCCGCTCGCTCGACTGGGTGTCACCGGCCGGGCAGCGGGTGCGGGTCCGCTCCCGTCGCATGGTGTCCTTCGTGCAGCGTGCGGTCGCCGCGATCGAATACATCGTCGAACCGGTCGATGCGCCGGCGCGTTTCGTCATCCAGTCGGAGCTGGTGGCGAACGAAGAGCTGCCTCGGATGAAGAAGGACCCCCGCGTCTCGGCGATCCTCGACAACCCCTTGGTGGGGGTAGAGAACTTCCAGCAGGACAACGGCGGCATCCTGCTGCACCACACGCGATCCAGCGGCCTGTCGATGGCAGCCGGCATGGACCACGTCATCGACGGTCATGGCCGGCTCGAGATCGACGTCGACTCCCGTGAGGACTGGCTGCGGACGACGGTGGTCGCACACCTTCGTCCAGGCGAGCGCTTGAAGATCGTCAAGCTGTTGGCGTACGGCTGGTCCAGCCTGCGATCGCGGCAGTCGCTTCGCGACCAGGTGGCGGCTGCGTTGTCCAGCGCTAGGTACTCCGGCTTCGAAGGGCTGATGCAGGAGCAACGCGCCTACCTCGACGACTTCTGGGAGTCCGCCGACGTCGAGGTGGAGGGCGACCCGGAGATCCAGCAGGCGGTGCGCTTCGGACTGTTCCACGTGTTGCAGGCGGGCGCGCGCGCCGAGCGGCGATGCATTCCCGCGAAGGGCCTCACCGGACCCGGGTACGACGGGCACACGTTCTGGGACACCGAGGGGTTCGTTCTCCCGGTGCTCACCTACACGCAGCCCAGCGCGGCCGCGGACGTCATCCGGTGGCGGCACTCGACGCTGGACCTGGCGAAGGAGCACGCGACCGCGCTGAACCTCAAGGGAGCGGCGTTCCCGTGGCGGACGATTCGCGGCCAGGAGTGCTCCGGTTACTGGCCGGCAGGCACGGCGGCGTTCCACATCAACGCCGACATCGCCGATGCGGTCGAGCGCTACCGGCTTGTGACGGGTGACGACTCGGTCGACAAGGCGGTCGGCGTCGAGCTGCTCGTCGAGACGGCGCGGATGTGGATGTCGCTCGGCCACCACGACCCGGACGGGCGGTGGCACGTCGACGGCGTGACCGGCCCGGACGAGTACAGCGCGATCGCGGACGACAATGTCTTCACCAACCTGATGGCTGCACGAAACCTCATCTCTGCTGCCGAAGCGTGCACCCGGCATCCGGCGATCGCGCAGTCGCTGCACGTCTCGCTGGAGGAGGCGGCCGCCTGGCGCGATGCCGCGAAGGACGTGCACATCCCGTACGACGAGAAGCTCAACGTGCATCCGCAGTCCGAGGGTTACACCCGTCACCAGGACTTCGACTTCGAGGGATACCAGGACAAGTACCCGCTGCTGCTGTCGGCGCCGTACTTCGACCTGTACCGCAAGCAGGTGATCAAGCAGGCAGACCTGGTGCTCGCGATGCACTGGTGCGGTGACTACTTCTCTGCGGCGGACAAGGCGCGCAACGTCGACTACTACGAGCGCCGTACCGTCCGGGACTCGTCGCTGTCGGCGTGCACGCAGGCGGTGCTGGCCGCCGAGGTCGGACATCTCGAGCTGGCGCACGACTACGCCTATGAGGCGGCGCTGATCGACCTCCGGGACCTCCACCACAACAGCCGTGACGGCTTGCACATGGCATCGCTCGCGGGGGCCTGGATCGCGCTGGTCGCCGGCTTCGGTGGGCTGCGCGACTACGGCGGACAGCTGCGGTTCGACCCGGCACTTCCGGCCGGTATCTCCCGGCTGTCGTTCAGCCTGCGGTGGCGCGGCGCGCGGCTTCGCGTGGCCTTCGACCAGCATGAGGTGACGTACTCATTGCACGAGGGCGACGAGGGTGAGATCGAGCTGCGCCACGACGGCGAGGACGTGGTGGTGACGGCGGCCGAGCCGGTGACCCGCAAGCTCGAGCAGCGGGTGCCGCTGATCAAGACCCCGCCGCAGCAGCCGGTCGGGCGAGAGCCGGCCCAACGCCACGCGGGCGGCTGACTCGTCAGGTCGAGTTCCAGCGGCGGATGGCGGGGGTTTCTCGCTCCCAGCCCAGAATGCTCAGCGTCGCGGTTGCGAGGACCAGATTGGCTCCGAGCGCGGGTTCGGCATCGATCCAACGCGCCGCGAGGATCCGCAGGGCGTGGCCGTGTCCGAAGACGAGCACACGACCGTCGACCTGGCGGATCCGCGTGATCACTCGATCCAGCCGGTTGCTGACCTCGGCAAGCGTCTCGCCGTTCGGGAAGTCGTCGCTGAACGTCGTCCACCCGGGTCTGGTTCGCCGGATCTCCGCGGTCGTGATCCCCTCGTAGTCGCCGTAATCCCACTCCCGAAGATCCGGCTCCGCCTCGGCGGCATCGCCGTACCCCGCCAGCTCGCAGGTCTCGCGCGCGCGGGCGAGGGGACTGGTGAGCACCAGCTCGAACCGCTCGCCGGCGAGCAGCTCGCCCAGGGTGGCCGCGGCGGCACGGCCGTTGGCGTTGAGCTCGAGATCCGTGCGGCCCGTATGACGTCCGGCCGCACTCCAGTCGGTCTCGCCGTGGCGAGCGATCCACACCTCTTCGGCCGTCACCGGAGCAGCATCTCCCACGGGTGCCTTGCGCCCGCCACTAGGTTGAGGTCATGCGAGGCACCGCGTTCAGCGCACCCGTCGACGGTGGACAGGTATCCGGGTGGATCGACGGGCACGGCACCCCCGTGCTGTTGCTGCACGGCGGGCCCGGACTGTCCTACGACTACCTCGACGAGATCGCGGCGGAGATCGGCGGCGGTTACCAGTTCGCCGCTTACCAGCAGCGCGGCATCGAGCCGTCGATGCTGGACGGACCGTACGACGTCGAGACTCACCTGGCGGACCTCGCCGCTGTCCTCGACGCCCTCGAGTGGCAGATGGCATACGTCGTCGGGCACTCGTGGGGCGGCCATCTTGCGCTGCACGCTGCGGCCGCCTTGCCGGAGCGGCTCCTCGGCGCCCTCGCGCTCGACCCGCTGGGCGCGACCGGCGACGGCGGCATGAAGGTGTTCAACGACGAGATGCTCGCGCGCTGTCCGGAGGCGGTCCGGGAGAAGGTCGCCGAGCTCGACGAGGCAGCGCAGAGTGGCGCCGGTTCGGTCGATGAGGCCATCGAAGGCATGCGGCTGTACTGGCCGGCCTACTTCGCCAACTGGGACGACGCACCGCCGATGCCGCCGATGCGGATGTCTGTGGCCTCCTACGCAGCCGGCTCGACGTCGATCACGAATCACTTGCCGGAGCTGGAAGCGGCGCTGCCGTCGATCTCCGTGCCCGTCGGCATCGTCGCCGGCGCGGCGAGTCCGATGCCGGTGTACGACGCCGCCGTGCTCACCGCGAAGCGGATCCCTGGCGCCTGGGTCGAGACGATCGACGACGCCGGGCACTTCCCGTGGTTCGAGAAGCCCGGGTGCGTCCGCGCCGCGCTCGACCGGCTGGCCGGGGCCTGATGGCGAGGCTTGCCGACGTCATTGCTGCTTTCGAGCGACGCTACGACCCGTCGTGGGCGGCGGAATGGGACACCGTCGGTTTGGTCTGCGGTGACCCCGCGACCGACGTGACCCGGGTTCATTTCGCGGTCGACCCGGTCGAGGTGGTGGCAGCCGCCGCGGTCGCCGCCGGCGCCCAGCTGCTCGTCACGCACCATCCGCTGTTCCTCGGTGGCACCGACTCGGTCGCCGCGACGACGGCCAAGGGGCGCGTCGTCCATCAGCTGGTGACGAACGGGGCGGCGTTGTACGTCGCGCACACGAACGCCGACGTCGCACCAGCGGACAGCGTGAGCGACGCGCTCGCCGCGGCGGTGGGTCTCACGGACGTTCGCCGGCTCGACCCGGTAGCCGAGCTCGGTCTCGGCCGGCTCGGGAACCTGCCCGCGCCGGTGACGCTGCGAGAGTTCGCGGACGCGGCCGCCAAGGCGCTGCCGGCAACCGTGTGGGGAGTGCGTGCCTCGGGCGACCCGGACCGGATGATCAGCACCGTGGCCGTCGCGGGTGGCGCGTGTGGCGATCTCGCCGAGCAGGCGGCCGCCGCGGGTGCCGACGTACTGCTCACCTCAGACCTCAAGCACCACCGAACCTCCGAAGCGGTGGCCGACACCGGCATCGCGCTCATCGACGCGGCGCACTGGGCGACTGAGCATCCATGGCTCGCGGTCGCCGCTGACCTCCTCGGCCGTGACCTCGCCGACGCTGGCACTACGGTGGAGTGCACGGTCTCGTCGACCGTCACCGACCCGTTTACGCTGCACGCCCACTCCCCGGGCGACTGACCTCGAGGACCGTGTGAACGCCGCCCCCGCAGACCAGCTCCGTCTTCTCGACGTCCAAGCGCTCGACTCCGCGATCGACCGGCTGGCGCATCGCCGGGCGACGCTCCCAGAGCTCGCGCAGCTGGACTCGCTGCACGCCCGGGCCGCGCAGATCGATGACGACATCGTGCGAGGGGAGACCGAGGACAGCGACCTCGGGCGGGAGCAGGCCAAGGTCGATGCCGACGTCGAGATCGTGCGCGGCCGGATGGATCGAGATCAGAAACGGCTCGACGCCGGACAGGTCAGCTCACCGAAGGAGCTCGAGAACCTGCAGTCCGAGATCGAGTCGCTGCATCGACGGCAGGCGGAGCTCGAAGACGCCGAGCTCGAGGTCATGGAACAGCGGGAGACCATCGAGCTTCGCCTCAAGGAGCTGCGTGCCGAGCAGGCGCAGCTGACGGAGTCGATCGCGGCCGCGACCGCCAGCCGCGACGCGACGTGGGCTGAGATCGATGCGGAGACCGAGAAGTCGAAGACGCAGCGGCAGGAGCTGGCGGCGACGCTGCCAGCGGATCTGCGGGAGCTGTACGAGAAGCTTCGGTCGTCGTCGGGCGGAGTCGGTGCTGCGGCGCTGCATCGCGGCCGCTGCGAAGGCTGTCACCTCCAGCTCAACACGACGGACCTCAACGCCATCAAGGACGCGCCCGAGGATGAGGTCATCCGGTGTGAGGAGTGCCGGCGGATCCTCATCCGCACCGCAGAGTCAGGGCTGTGACCGGGCGGCGGGTCGTCGTCGAGGCCGACGGGGGGTCGCGCGGCAACCCGGGACCGGCGGGGTACGGCGCGGTGGTGCGGGACGCGGACACGGGTGAGGTGCTCCGAGAGATCGCCGAAGGCATCGGCACGGCGAGCAACAACGTGGCGGAGTATCGCGGGTTGATCGCTGGCCTGACCGCCGCGAAGGAGCTGGGTGCAGCGTCCGTCGACGTGCGGATGGACTCGAAGCTCGTCGTCGAGCAGATGGCCGGGCGCTGGAAGGTCAAGCACCCGGATATGCAGACGCTGGCGAAACAAGCTGCGGCCCTCGTCCGGGCGCTCCCAGCCGTCTCGTTCTCGCACATCCGGCGGGAGCTCAACGGTCACGCCGACCGCCTCGCGAACCAGGCGATGGACGACCAGGCGGCGGGCCTCGCGTGGACCCCTCGCGCTGAAGCTGGGCCGGCCGCCGCGCCGAGCAAGCCTGCGAACACCTTGTACGGCTGGGCGGCGCCGGTGGGCTCGCCCACCCACGCGCTGCTGCTCCGTCACGGTGAGACGCCGCTGTCGCTGGAGAAGCGGTTCAGCGGCTGCGGCGAACCGGAGCTCACGGACCGAGGCAAGGCGCAGGCCGCCGGTGCCGCGCAACGACTCCGTGAGGCGGGGATCGACGTGATCGTCGCGTCACCGCGTCGACGCACTCAGCAGACTGCCACGGTGGTCGCCGAGCTGCTCGGTCTACCGGTCGAAACCGAGCCGGGCTTCGCCGAGACCGACTTCGGTGAGTGGGAAGGCATGACCTTCGGGGAGGTCGGAAAGGCAGACCCGGCGGCGCTTCGACGCTGGCTCGATGATCCGAGCGTCGCGCCCCCGGGCGGGGAGAGCATGGCCTCGACCGCGAGTCGGGTTGCCGCGGCGCGTGCACGGGTGAGTGAAGCGCATCCTGGGAAGACAGTGCTCGTGGTCAGCCACGTGACTCCTATCAAGATCATGCTTCGCGACGCGATCGGCGCGCCGTTGGACGCGATCTACCGCATCCACCTTGATCCCGCGTCACTGTCGGCGATCGACTGGTTCGTCGACCGGCCCGGCGTGGTGCGGCTCATGAACGACACCAGCCACCTCGGGGAGCACGCGACCGCGCCGTTCCACTGATGTCGAGCGTCATCTCGTGGCACGACGTGTGGCAGGTCGTGCAGCAAACCGGTCCGGTCGTCGGATTTCTCGCCGCCATCCTGGTGATCGCCGACTGTGCGGCTGCGGCAGGAGTGTTCGCCGCTGCGGCCTCAGTGGTCGCCCGGCGCGCCGGCTCCACGGGTGGCGGACTGCTCGGTGCCGTCACCGCGCTCGCGGCGATCACGACCGCGACGCTGTCCCTCGACACCACCGTCGTACTCCTGACACCCGTGGTGCTGGCCACCGTTCGCAACCGCGACGCGGAGCCGAGGCCGCACCTGTATGCGACGGCGCATCTCGCCAACTCTGCCTCGTTGCTGCTGCCGGTCTCGAATCTCACCAACCTGCTCGCCTTGGCAGTGCTGCCCATCTCGTTCCTCCGCTTCGTCGGACTTATGGCCCTGCCGTGGCTGGTGGCGATCGCGGTCGAGCTCGCCGGACACCGGGTGGTGTTCCGCCGTGACCTCGAGGCGCCGATCGGTGCTGCGCCGACCGCGCGGACGAGCTTCCCGCGGTTCGCGACCGCAGTGGTCGCGCTGACGGTTGCAGGGTTCGCGGTGGCGTCGCTCGCCGGCCTCGAGCCGGTGTGGGTGGCTACGGCTGGCACGGTGATCCTTGCTGGTCAGCGGCTGGTCGCTCGTGATGTGACCGTGCGGCGCGTCATCACGGCGGCCGCGCCGTTGTTCTGCTTGTTCGTGATGGGACTCGCCGTGGCGGTGCGGATCATCTCCGACCATGGACTGGGCGATCTGCTGCGGCATGCCATGCCGGACGGTACGTCGTTGCCGGTGCTCCTCGGCGTCGCTGGGATCGCTGCGGTGCTGTCCAACGTGGTGAACAACCTGCCGGCGACGCTCGTGCTGCTGCCGGTGGCGATGGCGAGCGGGGGCGTGGCGGCGGTGCTCGCTGTTTTGATCGGGGTGAACATCGGGCCGAACCTTACCTATCAGGGCTCCCTCGCGACGCTGCTGTGGCGGCGAGGTGTCGCTGAGGTCCCCGGCGTACCGGACCTCGGTGTCTTCACCCGGCTCGGCCTCGCGACCGTGCCGGCCGGGATCCTCGCGGCGACCTGCGCGTTGTGGCTGTCGATCCGCGTGATCGGGGTCTGACTACAGCGTCCGCAACGCCTCGCGGACCCGTGCCCAGGCCGCCGAGCTCGGATCGATGTGGGAGAAGTGGTCGCCCGGTACGACGGCGAGCGTGCTGTCGTCGCTAGCCTTGGTGGCCGCATCGACATACGTCTCGCTCTGACTGAGCGGCACGATGTCGTCCTTGGCATCGTGCACGAGCACCGTTCGCACGCCGGTCGGGAGCAGCTGCACCGGGTCACCCTCGCGATAGCGCTGTGGATGTTGGCTCGGCGTGCCGTCCATCAGCGCCTGCGGCGCGCCGGTTCCGAGGCTCTGGTCGGCCGCTTGGGTGAGGGCGACGACGCCGGCCTGCGGGATGGCGAGCGCCGGCAGGTGGAGCGCTGGGTTGTGTCCCGGTGCGCCGATCGGCAGCTGTCCGCGCGAGGCGACCCAAGCGGCAAGATGGCCGCCGGCAGAGTGGCCGACGACTGCGATGCGCTCCGCATCGACGCGGTCACCGAAGTGGCCGTGCAAGAGATGGTCGTATCCGGCGGCGACATCGTCGAAGGTCGCGGGATAGGGCACGACCGACGAGCGATAGTCGAGGTTCCAGCACAAGAAGCCCTGCTCGGCGAGGTCGAGGGCGACCTGATCCTCCAGGTGGCGGTCGTACTGCTTGCGCCAGAACCCGCCATGGATCAGCACGACGGTGGGCGCGGGACCGTCGCCGTCCGGCACGAACCACTCGCCGGCCTGCAGCGTCTCCTTGCCGTACGGCTCGGCCAGGCGGATCACTGAGCTCGACACGTGGCGTGCCCCCTTGCCTTTGCTTGCACCGCCGCACGCAGCGGTGGCAACCGCCAGGCCCGCGGCGCCGAGCAGTTGGCGGCGGCTGACGGCCACGCGAACCTCACTCCAGCTGGCTCTTCCTCAACTTAGTCCGACGTTCGCGCCTTGCGGGGATTCAGTTCGACTCGAGGGCGCCGGAACAACCGAGGCAAGAAGCGCAGCATGAGAGCAGACCAGGTGACGTGGGTGAGGATCGGCGCCTGGATGCCACCGGTCGCGCGACGCTGTAGGCCGAACAGCGCGCCCATGACGGCGGACGCGAGCACCAGCGCGGGGTTGCGGGTGGTCGTGGTTGCGAGGGTGTAAGCCGCGGTCGTCCGCACGACGGGCTGCCGTCCGGCAGCGGCATAGATCGCGCCGCGAAAGAACACCTCTTCGGCGACTCCGTTGGCGAGAGCCGTCGTCATCACCAGCCGTTCGGATCCCTCGTTGGCGTACTGCATGACGTCGACGAGCGCCCGTCGAAGGGGCGGGACCCGACGAGCAGCGAGAGCGGCGGCATAGAAGGCGCCGAACGCGGCTGCGCCGGTGGCGACCGGTACGACGACGTCGCGCCGGTCGCCGAGTGGCAGCCGGCCTGAGCTCAGGCCTCCGACCGTCCACAGCCCCGCGACGCCGAGGGTGAGCGCATAGAACTTGCGGGAACCGGGTTCGGTCGACAGGGAGGCGCCGAGCAGGCCGGCGCCCGCGACCGCGGTGGCGGCGACGACCTTCCGTCGGCGCGCGATGATGTCGTGGCTGACCGCGCGGTCGGCGGCGCGCTCGGCAAGCGCCGCCAGCACCGCGTCGTCGTACCCCATCGGGTCGAACGGGATCAGCTCACGAATCCGGCCATCGCGGACGACGACCTCGTTCGTCATCGAGTCGACCAGCGAGCGACCGGTGGCGGCATCGACGTCGGTGACGAGGGACAGCCATCGTGAGGACAGGCGGGGGGAGAGGAGAGGCACCGGGACGATCAGGCGCCGCCGACCTTCGAGGGAGGCGACGCGTGTCATCATCTCGCGGTACTCGAGCACCTCGGGCCCGCCGATCTCGAAGGTCTGCCCAACCGTCTCCGGAGTGTCGAGGACTCCGACGAGATAGCGGATGACATCGGCGATCCCGATCGGCTGGGTCTTGGTGCTGACCCACCGCGGCGTGACCATTGCCGGAAGGTGCTCGACCAGCTGTCTGGTCATCTCCCAGGAGATCCCGCCGTGACCGACGATGATGCCGGCTCGCAGCGTGGTGACCGGAACGCCGGCTTGGCCGAGCAGGCCTTCGACCTGGCGACGGCTCTTGAGATGTGGCGAGAGCTGGTCGTCGTCGGCGCCGAGACCACCCAGGTAGACGATGCGATTCACCCCCGCATCGGCTGCCGCGGCGCCGAAGTTCGACGCGGCCTCGGCGTCCGTTTTCACGAAGTCGGCAGAGCTCAGCGAGTGCACCAAGTAGTAGGCGACGTCAGAGCCGTGCAGCGCGGGACCGAGGCTCCCGGCATCGTGCACGTCTCCCGCCACGGGCTCACCGGCTCCGCCGTACCGATCGGGGTTGCGGGTCATGGCGCGCACGTCGTGCCCGGCCGAGACGAGGGCAGCGCACAGCCGGCTGCCGACGAAGCCGGAGGCGCCCGTGACCAGGATCTTCACAGGACGAAGTCTGTCCTGTCCTCCTGGCTCTACTCTCGGCGGCTGCCGGGAGCGCTAGGAAGCGCGGCGTTGCACCGGGACCGACGACGGATAGATCTGTCCGGTGTCGACGGCCGCCCAGATGGTGAAGCGGCGGCAGTCGGCGCACTCGCCGAAAGGTGTCAGAAGTGTGCGGGTGGCCATGACCCGCATCTCGATCTCGCAGCTGCAGAACTCGCAGTGTCCGAGCACGACCGCGGCTGGGCGCGCCTTGACCGTGTTCTCACGCATGCTGCCAACCTCCCGCGAGAGGTGGTTGTACGCAATCCGCAAATTGCCCCATTTGGCCCCGTCCGAAATGACTAGACCGAACCGTGGCCGATTGGTCGGATTCCGACCCGGCCGCAACGTACTCCGAGAGGTGTCGTTACACCTCGTCGAACGAGTCTTGCGGTCGGGGCCCGTTGGACGCGTGTTGTGCGTGCGGTGATCACCTCCTACGCTCGTTGCGGCGGACGAGTTGGTCGGACGGCCGCGTCGGCGCTTCGGCGTCGCCGAGGAAAGTCCGGGCTCCGAAGGGCAGGGTGGTCGGCAACACCGACCCGGGGTGACCCGCGGGATCAGTGCCACAGAGAACAGACCGCCTGTCGGCTCCGGCCGGCAGGTAAGGGTGAAACGGTGGGGTAAGAGCCCACCAGCGCCCGAGGCGACTCGGGCGGCTAGGTAAACCCCACCCGGAGCAAGGTCAGACAGGAAGCGTCCGAGGGCGGCCCGCCCGAGCTTCCGGGTAGACCGCTAGAGGGTGTCGGCAACGGCACCCCGAGATGGATGGCCGTCAGGTCGGACCTCGGTCCGGCCTCACAGAACCCGGCTTACAGACCAACTCGTCCGCCCCATCAGCGCGCTCCGGCCGGAGCGTATGGCCCATGGCTGCGCAGCTTGGGTAGCGCATGGCCCATGGCTGCTCGGCTGGGGTGGCGAATGGCCCATGGGTGCCCGGCTTGGGTGGCGTATGGCCCATGGGTGCGGCGACACGGGCAGCGGTGGGCCATCCGTGCCGGGACGGCGCCCGTCGTGCTGCCAGACCGGTCAGGAGTAGGGGAGGAAGCAGATGCCGGCGAGGTTCGCGACGCCGCCGCATCGGTTGGAGCCCTGGTAGTTGTCGCTCGCGATCCACAGTCCGGCGCTGGTGAGCAGCATGTCGTCCGCGCCGAGACCGCGGTCACGGGTTGGGTTGAAGGTGACGCCGCCGGTCGAAGGAGAGACGCCGACCATCCCCGGCGCGACCACGGCACCTGGGCCCGCATAGTCGCAGCCTTTGGAGTTCGAAGCCCAGCGCTGGTGGCCGCCGAAGTACACGGTGCTTGCGTCGGCCGCGGCCGTATAGAGCGAGTCGCACCCGGTGTAGTTGATCCACCGGTGGGTGACGTTGCCTGACGTTGTTGGGAACGCGATCATCGCGTCGCAGAGGCCGGCTCGTGGTTGGCCGGTCGAGAATCCCGCGCCGTTGGCCGGCTTGTAGCCATTGGTTCCGACGTAGACCGCCGAACCGTCCGGCGACCACGCGGCGCCCTGCGCGTAGAACGGCTGATTGGTCGCACAGTTGCTGTCGAACTCGGTCGCGTGCCATGCGTCAGTCGTGGCGTGACCGCCGCCGAGGTCGAGCATCGCCACCTGCCGCCGAGCCTGACCTCCGATCGTGGTGAAGACGCCTTCCACGAGTTCCCTGGTGCCGTCCGGGCTCACCTGCTGGTTGTAGATCTTCGTGGCGTTCGACTCCGATGCGTGGCCGCTGTCGTCGGTGAACACATAGTTGCCCGAGATGTTGAGCGCCAGGTAGCCGTCGTTCTTGCCGGTGGTCGGGTCGAGACTCGCGAAGTACGGCGCGGCCGTGCTGCCGTTGATGCCGGTGAAGGCGCCACCAACCAGCAGGTGGCCATGGACACTGGCAATCGTGAACACGCGGCCCGCTGCGTTCGATGCGAACCCGCCGACGACGCCACCGCTCGATGTGCTGACCTCGGCGATGTTCTTGACCGCCGTCGATCCGATCTGGGTGAACTTGCCGCCGAGGTAGGCGTTCGAACAGTTCCCGTTGTTGAAGGCGATCGTGTCGACCGTGCCGTTCACGTTCGGATCCCAGTTGGTGACCGTGTACGGCGACACCGCCTGGAAGCTGAACGCGCCGTGCCGCGAGTAGGTCGTTGATCCTTTGATGATCGAGCTGAAGCTGCCGACCGCGTACATGGTCGAGCCGCATTGCTTGAGCTGCCGGATCTGCATGGTGGTGTTGGACGTCGGCAGGTGCGGGGTGCCGGTCGCAGGGGTGGACTTGACCGGGCCAGTTGGCGGCGCAGCGGATCCTGCGCCGCCAGCGGCGGCGATCATCGCCGTGCTCAACACCAGAGCGGCCGGCAGGGATCGCATGGACGGCCGAATCCGCATGGCAGGACCCCGTTCCCCTCGCGTCATCGGGCGCGGTGGGCCGCGCCTCAGAACGACGTCGGGGCCATGATCCGACCCTCACTGCCGAATTAGCAATGGAGGTTCGCACGTTTGATTTGTTGCTATACAGGGAATTTCCGGTGTGACCTGTTCACGTCGATCGCCGCGTTCGGGGCGCGTGATTCGGCCCAGCACAACGGAGGCCCATCATGGGTATCGGAGTTGGAATCTTCCTCATCGCGGTTGGCGCGATCCTTACCTTCGCCGTTCACGCCGTGACGGATGTCGCGAATATCCAGACCATCGGTGTGATCCTGATGATCGTCGGCGCCCTCGGCCTGGTCATCGACTTGATCATCTTTGCGCCGCGTCGCCGTGGCGTGGAGACGGCCGCGCCCGTCGCGCGCGAGCGGGTCACGACATACGAGACCTGACCCTCCGGGCGAGGGTCCCGCACCACCCTCTCGATGTGGCAGCGTCCGCTACGGCGGCGCTGCCACATCTGTGTCCAGGACCAGACCTGTAGTGACATCGGCCGCTGCGGAATGCAGGATGACCACCCTGAGCCGAATTCCGCAGCGTCGCGGGAGGGGGGTGTCGATGCAACTGCATCGAGTAGTCGCGGTGGCGATGGCTGTCGGCCTGGTCGGTACGGCGTGCGGTGCCCGCGTCTCCCGCGACGAGCGGTCCGCAGCCGCCAACGCCATCCTGTCCTCGTCCGGGTCAGGCACAACCGGCGGCACGCAGGCCACGGATGGCACGACCGACACGTCATCGCTCGGCCAGCAACCCGGATCGGACGGCAATGCCTCCGGCCCGACCACCAACGGGACGACCGGCAACAGCCAGCCGACCACCTCCGGCCAGACCTCGACCACCACCCACGGAAACCAGAGCACCACCACCACCAAGCCAGGGAAGAACGGCCAGCAGACCACCACGGCCGGTGCCAGCTGCCCGACGAGCGGAAAGGACGTCGGGCTCACCAGCAACTCGATAGTGCTCGGTGGCGTCGCCGACATCAGCGGCCCCGTCAGTGGCTTGTTCGCTGGCGCCAAGCAGGGCCTCGCCGCATTCCAGGCTTACGCGAACAGCCAAGGGGGCATCTGCGGTCATCAGGTGCAGATCCAGTTCGGAGACTCAGGCACGAACTGCAGCCAGAACCAGAATGTCACCGAGGGCCTCGTAAACAAGGTCTTCGCGTTTGTCGGCAACTTCTCGCTGTACGACGGCACCGGCTGCGGCGGCAAGGTGATCAAGGACAACCCGACCGTGCCGGACATCTCGGTGGCGATCGACCCGAGCCTGTCGACGTTGAAGAACCACTACGACTTCGCCCCTGGCGTCCCGGGCTACGGGACGGGCATGTTCGCCTACTACGCCAAGAAGTTCGGCACCAAGGTCCAGCGTGCCGGCACCATCACGGAGAACATCCCGTCAGTGCTCGCCAAGCAGAAGGTGTTCGTCCACACCGCGGAGAGCCAAGGGTGGAAGTTCGTCTACCAGAACGCCGCGTCGCCGACGTCGAGCAACTTCACGAGCAACTTCCAGCAGGCATGCGGGCGTGACCACATCCAGGTGTTCTTCACCGAGACCGTCAACGCCCAGTACGCCGCGACGATGCTGGCGAACGAGCGGTCGGTAGCGGCTTGCAAGGGCGTCATCAACGTCATGGGCATCGCGTACGACTCGGCCCTGCTCGGCTTCTACCAAGGCAACCCAGACGATCTCATCGTCTACGGCTGGACTCCGAACGCCCTGTTCTTCAACGCGGATGAGGCGAAGAACATCCCCGAGGTCGCACTGTTCCAGCAGTGGTTCCGACGTACCAACCCAGGACAGCCGCTGAACCTCTACGCCATGTACGTCTGGTCAGCCGGACGCCTGATGCAGCAGGCGATCGAGAACGCCGGCCCGACGCTCACTCGCAAGACCGCGCTGGCCTCCCTCGACAGGGTGAAGAACTTCGACGAGAACGGCTTGCTGATCCCGAGCACGCCATCATCGAAGACGACTGGCGGTCACTGCTATCTGCTCTTCGAGCTGCGTCACTCGACGTTCTCGCGGGTGGACGACCCGGCGACCGGCTTCCGATGCGACGGACGCTTCCTGCCGTTGAACTAGATCACTCGCCGGTCTCGCCGTCGATGGCTTCGCGAATCAGGTCCGCGTGACCGTTGTGACGGGCGTACTCCTCAATCATGTGCACGAGGATCCAGCGCAGGCTCGGCCGTTCGTCGTCGTGGGGCTCGATGCGTTTGGACAACTGGCCGAGGTCGCCTTCCATCAACGCCTCCGCGACCAGGGCGCGGGAGCGGTCCACGGTGGAGTGCCACAAATCGAACAGCTCGTCCGGAGAGTCGCTCGCGGCCGAGTGCCAGTCCCAGTCGGGGTCCGCCTGCCAGTCGACCTCGCTCCAGGGACGCTCTGCGTCGAGATCGCGGAGCCGACGGCCGAACCAGTAGTGCTCGACGTACGCGAGGTGTTTGAGCATTCCGCCGAGGGTCATCGTGGAGGCTGCAGCCGTGGCGTTGAGCCCAGCGGGCCCGAGCCCAAGGCACCGCCACTCGAGCGTCGCGCGCTGGTAGTTGAGGAACCCGAGCAGCGTGTCCAGCTCGTTCGCGGCCGCGGGCGGATGCGGCCGCCCGTGCTCGTCGACATACGTCATGTCGCGGAATTTACTCAATCCCCGGGTCGGCATGTCGTCCACAACCGCACAACTCGGTGCTCCATGCACAGGCGAACCGCTGGAGGTCCGGCTGTCGCACGCGTCTGACACGCTCGGGGCATGGCCGACCCGATCCTGGAGCGCGTTCGCAAGCTGCTCGCCGTCGCCGAGCATCCGAATACGCCCGTGGCCGAGGCGGACGCCGCTGCCCAGGCGGCGGAGCGGCTGATCGCCAAGTACGCGATCGACGAGGCACTGCTCGAGGCCGGCGCGGCGAGGCATGCCGTGCCGGAGGTGCGCACGCTCGTCGTGGAAGCTCCGTATGCCTCGGCGAAAACCGTGTTGGTCGGTGCCGTTGCTCGCGCCTACGGTGTCCGCGCCATCACCCTGGGCGGAGGCGAGCTCACTCGCATGTCGCTCGTGGGCTTCGCCACCGACCTGACCGCCGTTGAGATGCTCTATACGAGCCTGCTCCTGCAGGCGACGACCAGCCTGCGGCGACAGGCCGAGACTGGTCGAGCTTTCCGCCGTGCCTTCCTGATCGGCTTTGCGGCGGAGGTCAGCGACCGGCTCCGGACGGCCCACGAGGAAGCGGTCGCCGAGACCGATGTCGCATCGACCGCACTGGTCTTGCGCAAGCGTGAGGACGAGGTCGACCGCGCGCTCCGCGAACACTTCCCGAGGTTGCGCCAGGCTCGCGTCACGGTCTCGAGCGGTCACGGCCTCACCGCAGGCCGGCGGTCGGGAGCTGAGGCCGTGCTGTCGGCCCGCGATCAGGTCAGCGGCGGCCGGTCCGCGCTGCCGCGGTGAGCGATCAGGCGCACAGCTTCTCGGACAGTTCCCAGAGCGCGGCTGCGCGTTCGGCGTCGAGCGCATAGGACCGAACTGCGGGGCTGATCTCGCAGTCCGCGAGATAGACGCCGCCGACGTCCGCGAGCTCTGGCGACGTGGCGGCCCAAACCTGCGTCGCCGCACCCTGCTCCGGGGTCAGCAGCGGCACGGGCGGTCGCGGCTTTCCGTCGTTGCCCGGCCGCGACTTCATCATCGCGCCCATGGTCTCCCAGTCCGTGTCGCTCATGTGCCGAGCCAGGTTGGTCGTCACCATTCCGGGATGCACGGCAAGTGAGCGCACGCCCTGATCCCTAAACCTCGTGTCGAGCGCAACTGTGAACAGGATGTTGGCGGTCTTTGAAGCGCCGTACGACGCGAACTTGTCGTACGGCCGCTTCTCCCAGTTCGGGTCGTCAAGGTCGACGTCCGCGATGCCGTGGCCTGCCGACGTCACGTTGACGATGCGGGCTCCCGTGGCGCCGGCCGTGATCAGCGGCAGCAGCTGGCGAGTCCACTCGAAATGCCCGAGGTGATTGACGCCGAACTGGGTCTCGAAGCCATCGCTCGTCCGGCCGAACGGCGTGAACATCACGCCCGCGTTGTTGATCAGTACGTCGACCCGGTCGAGCCGGGCCGAGATCGCGGCAGCCGCCGCGCGCACGCTTGCCAGCGAGCCGAGGTCGAGCTCCACCGTGTCGACCGATGCCGCGGGCGTTGACTCGTGCACTACATCGGCGGCAGCCGCGAGCCGGTCCGCGCCACGTCCGGCCAGCACCACCTGTGCGCCGGCAGCGGCGAGCACCCTCGCAGTCTCCAGGCCCAGGCCGCTGGTCGCGCCGGTGATGACAGCGGTGCGACCCGCGAGGTCGACGCCCGCGACGATCTCGGCTGCGGTCCTGGTCACGACGGCTCCTCGGACAGGTCTGACGCAAGCGGTTCCGGCATCGGTAGCTCCGACACCTTGCCGGTCCATCGCGGCGGCCGTCGGTCGAGGAAGGCGCGGACGCCTTCCCGAGAGTCCTCGGCCCCCATCAGGACGCGGTGATACTCCGTCTCGCGGCGGCCGACACCCGCTCGGTCGAGGTCCCATGACTCCCAGAGCAGCTGTTTGCTCAGCGCAGCAGCTTGGGGTGCCACGTTGACCGCGATGTCGTGCGCCAGCGCAGTGGCGGCAGGCACGACCTCGCTCGCGTCGAGGACCTGGTTGGCGATGCCGAGCGCCATTGCACGCGCGCCGTCGAATGTCGAACCAGTCAGCAGGATCTCAGCAGCCCGAGCCGTCCCGATCATGCGCGGCAGCAGCCAGTGCGAGTACGCGTCGCCGAGTACGCCGCGGCGCGCCTGCACCACGCCGTACTTCGCATCCGTCGCGAAGATTCGCAGCTCGCATTGCAGAGCCATCGTCAGCCCGATACCGATCGCGTGACCGTTGACCGCTGCGATCATCGGCTTGCGGACATCCCAAGCCGGTACCTCGAGACCGGCAGCACTGAAGTCGCTGCCCGGTTCCCCGAAGGTGGCCTCGCCAGGCGTCAGGTCCGCGCCAGCACAGAAGGCCGGCGGCGTGCCCGTGAGGATGACTGCACGCACCTCATCCTCGCGGTCGCAGAACCGGTACGCCGCCGCGAGGTCGGCGCGCATCGCCGAGCTGAACGCGTTCCGCTTGTCCGGCACATCGAGCGTGATCGTCGCGACACCGTCGCTCACGTCGAGCCGAACCGTAGCGAGCGAGGGTCGGATGTCAGTCACAGACTGACTCTCGCAGACCGCGGCGGGAAGCCCAGACGGAACCTTCGCCCATCACGAACGGTTGCGGAGAGCGCAAGCAACAACGCCAGGCCACCACCGAGTTCGAAGGCTTTCTGGCCCCCACGGACTAGTCCGGCAGCAGACATTTCCGACCTACCGGGACAAGTCGGCGGGTGGGTGTAACGCGGTGCGAGCGCCGCACGTTCTCGGGGCAAGCGACCGGGAAGGCGGTGCGAAACGTGCTCCACGTAGTGGTCATCGATGATTCCGCGGCCTACCGCATGTTCGTCGGCTACGCCGTCGAGCGCCACGCGGTGGGCGAGATCGTCGGCGAGGGTCGCGACGGGCTCGAGGGCCTTCGCCTGATCCAGCGCGTCAAGCCCGACGTGGCCGTCATCGACGTTCACATGCCTGGCATGGGCGGGCTGGAGCTGATCCAGACACTACGGATGCGTTCGCACACCACGACTCGGCTAGTCGCGTACTCGACGAGCGAGCTGGGCTGCCAGGAAGCGCTGCGCGTCGGTGCCGATGCCGCCGTCGTGAAGCAGACCGACCCGACCGACTTGCTGCGGGCGCTCGCGGTCAAGCCAGCCGGCGCGGGGATCAGAAGGTCCGTATCAGGCGCCTGACCCACCGACCCACGAACGTTTCAAATGGTCCGAAATGACCAGGGTCGCCAATGCGTGATGTCTTAACGGCTGCGTAACGTCGCAACGGCTGAGGGCGCCGCGTCCCCTGACGATCAGGTTGCGGGCGTCGCCTACTTCTTCGGACTGTGAGTCGGCTTCGGCGACTTGCTCGGCTTCGGCGATTTTGACGGCTTTGGTGACTTGCTCGGCTTCGGTGTGTGGGTCGGGTGCGGCTTCTTCGACGGGTGTGCCTTCTTCGTCGGGTGCGGCTTCTTCGACGGGTGTGCCTTCTTCGTGGGGTGCGGCTTCTTCGTCGGGTGAGCCGGGTGCGTGGGATGACTCGGGTGCGTCGGATGCGGCTTCTTGGTAGGGTGCGGCTTCTTGGTGGGGTGCGCAGGGTGCGACGGGTGCGGGTGATGCTTGCCGGTCGCGTGTGGGTGCTTGCCGTGCGAGACCTTCGCGCCTTCACTCGCCGTGGGAGCTGGCGCGGTCGGCGTGGGAGCCGGTGTGACGCTGGTCGGCGTGGGCTGCGACGAGGGGTGGTCCGACGGCTGGTTGCTGTGGTGGTTCGAGCCGACGCCGGGCAGCTTGTCGATCAGGTCGTGGAGGTGCCCGGTCGCTGCGGCCGCTGCGCCGCCGGCGAACACGATCCCGCCGACCAGACCGAGGCCTGCGGTCCAGCGGGAGAAGCGGCCGGTGAAGGTGCGACGGGCGCCGGCATGGCGCGTCGGGAGCGGGCCGTGGTGGGCGCGAAAGGCAGCCAGAGCCGCTGCCTCACCGGCAGCGGGTGCAGCGTCGTCGGCGACGCGCATCGCCGAGAGAAAGTCCTCGACCGGCGAGTTTCCGGGCGCGGGCGATGCGAAGAGGCGCTCGCACTCTTCGGCGCTCAGCTCGCGGCGGAACGATTCGTCGGTCATGTCACATCCTCAACCGAACGGGGCGATGATTCCGTTACACCCTCATCGAGGAGCTCGGCGAGCTTGCGCAGCCCGCGATGTGAGAGCACGCGAACCGTGCCCGCCCGCTTGCCGACGATTTGTGCCACTTGCTCCACCGTCAGGCCCGAGATTGTGCGAAGTGCGACCACCTCGGCCTGATCTGGCGGGAGCCGGCGGACCAGCGCCATCGCCGCCGCGTCGCTCATTCGATGCTCCACCGCTGATTCGACCGTCTCATCGGCCGCGATGTCGATCGGCGTGTCCGTACCGCTGAGCACTTCGGTACGGCGGCTACGGCGACGTACCTCGTCGATCCACCGCCGCCGAGCAGTAGTGAGCGCCCACGCCTGGAAGTTGCCGAAGGAGTCGTCTCGGAACGATTCGAGCGTCTTCACGATCGACACCCACGCATCGCTTGCGACGTCCTCGACCAGGTCCGGCGCAGCCATCGACCCGAGATAACGCAGCACCACGGGCTGGGTGGCGCGGAAGAGCTCCGTGAACGCAGCCTCGTCGCCCGCCTGGGCGAGGCGGAGCACCTCGGGGAAGTCTTCCGGCTGCACGCGATCCCATCGGCTCGATCTGAGGCTGAATCAAGGTGAAGTCTGCATGCTGTGACGCGGGACTGTAACGCAAATCGAGCATTCAGCGGTTACCCGGCGAGCCCACCACGATCCCTGTCGACTGCAGACCAAGGAGACCGTCGCGATGACGCGCATTTTCAAGACTGGCACGATCCTCACCGCCGCAGCCATGAGCCTCGCGGTGGGCGCGCCCGCCCTGGCGTCGGGCCACCCCGCCAAGGACCCCAAGCTCGTGCACACGCACCTGACCCTCAAAGCCACGCAGGAGAAGGTCAACAAGAACGACAAGTTCAAGGCCACCGTCGTGGCCAAGCTCCGTGCGAAGAAGGCCGGGCTCGCCGCTGAGACGGTCAGCCTGCAGGAGCGCTCGAAGGGCGCGGACAGCAAGTGGAGCGACACCGGCGTCTCGGGCACGACCGCTGACGACGGCACCGCCGCCTTCACCTTCACCCAGAGCGAGAACAAGCAGCAGTACCGAGTGGTCTTTGCCGGTGACGACACCTACGCGAAGTCGCACAGCGGCAACATCACGATCAAGCGCCTGAAGGCCGCGAAGACGCCGCCGTCGGGCAGCTAGGACTCCGGTCCACGCGCTCCGCACGGCGGCAGGGCGCCAGAGACCAGCCCACAACCGGGATCCCGCCGGGGAGCGAAAGCTCACCCCGACTCGGCGCGGATCTCGGTTGTGGGCTGTTTCGCGTCAGCGGATCCCTCGCCAGACGCCCAAGATCGTCTTCCGGCCGTTGGACGCCTTAGGGTGCGCAAATGCCCGCCTCCTCGACGCCGCTCACCACCGCTGCATTCCGCGACATCCTCGCCGGTCTGTCCGAGATCGAGCAGCGGCTCTGTGGCCTCGACGATCTTGACGACACGACTCGCCTCGAGTCCTACCTGTGGCTGTTCTCGATCCTGCACGTCGGGATTCTCGGTCAGGTCTGGGCCGACCCCGCGCGACCGCAGTTCGTCGACATCGTCGGTCCGTACCTGAAGTGGGGCGGGGACAACGCGGACGCGTTCTACCAGTACGTGCCGATAGATCCAGCCCGGACCTATCGCGTGACCGGGCACCGCGGCGATGCGGTCTACCTGTCGATAACTGTGTACGGCGGACCGAGTGACGGGCACTACTCGGAGCGAATCGTCGGCAGCCTCAACGACCGCGAGTTCGAGGTTGCGCCTGATGGGAGCTTCGAGCTCTGGATCAGCCCGACCCAGCAGGCTGGGCCGACGATCATCCTCGCCGCGGACGCGGTCGTGGGACTCACCCGGGACTACCTCGCTGATCCGGCGACCGGCCGCCGCGCGACCTGGCAGATCGAGGCCACTGAGGCCACACCGAAAGCGCCGCTGACCGACGAAGGCCTCGCCAGGCGGCTGACCGCGGCGGCGACGTGGCTTCGGGACCAGGCGGCGATCGTGCCGATCGGCCTTGGTGAACCGAACCATGTCGATGAGCCCTACCCGGTGCCGACGACGACCTTCGGATGGGCAGCCGGCGACGCGGCATACGCGATGGGGTCGTTCGACCTCGGCCCGGACGAGGTCCTGTTGATCCGCGGGACGTCACCGGAGTGCGCCTTCTGGAACCTCTGCCTGTGGAACCAGTTCCTCCACACCTACGACTACGCGTATGACCGTGTGACGATCAACAGCGCGCAGGTCGAGTACGAACCCGACGGTTCGTGGGAGATCGCGGTCGCGTCGCGCGATCCCGGACATCCGAACTGGGTTTCGACGCAGGGGCACGCCAAAGGACGAATCTGGTTTCGGTGGTTCCTTCCGGCCCAGACGCCGGCCCGGCCGACGACCACAGTCGTCCCGAACCCTGCGGCATGACCGATCGCATCGCCCTGACCGATCTGGCGGACCCGCAGTTCGACCCGGCGGTTCGAGAGATCCTCGATCTCGTCGCCTCGACGGCGTCGGCCGTCAGCCTCGAACCAGCAGATCTCATGGCCGCGGCGGTCGATGAGGTCGGTCTCGACGACTTCGGCGACTCCTCGTTCCAGGAGCCGTTCGGTGTCCTTTGCTCGGCGCTGCGGGAGGAGGCCGGGCTGTCCGACCTCGGCAAGGTGATGACCGCCACCCAGCTGGCCGGTCTGCTCAAGAACCGACTTCGCATCGAGCGCTATCTGGCGGACCACCCGGATGCGCTGGACCTCGACATCTCTCGACCGATCGTGATCGCGGGCCTGCCTCGCACCGGGACAACTCATCTGCACAACCTGCTCTCGGCGGATCCGGCACTGCGACATCTGCCGTACTGGGAGAGCTTGGAACCGTTGCCATTGCCCGGTGAAGCGTCGATCGAGCCTCGTCGCGAACGCGCCGGCCTCGGCGTCGACTTCATCAACGCCGCGATGCCGCACTTCGCGGCGATGCACGAGATGACGATCGACCACGCGCACGAAGAGATCCAGCTGCTGGCGATGACCTTCTCGACCATGTTCTTCGAGACGCTCGCGCCGATCCCGTCGTACCGCGATTGGTGGGACTCCCACGACCAGCGGCCGGCGTACGCCTATCTCAAGCGCGTGCTCCAAGTGCTGCAGCATGCGCGGGGTGGCGACCGGTGGGTCCTCAAGAGCCCGCAGCATCTGGCGCAGCTCCCGGCCCTCCTCGACACCTTTCCGGACGCCACCGTCGTCGTCACCCATCGCGATCCGGTCGCGGTGACGATCTCGATGGCGACGATGGTCGCGTACACAGCTCGACTGCAGGTCGATGCCGTCGATCCAGTGGCCATCGGGTCCTATTGGTCGGGGCGGGTCGAGCAGCTGCTGACCGCGTGCTCTCGCGACCGTGACGTCGTTCCGGGCGCGCAGTCTCTCGACGTGCGGTTCGACGGCTTCATGGCCGCCGAGTGGGCGACGGTGGGCGCGATCTACAACCTTGCCGACCAGACGCTGAGTCCGTCGAGTCGGCAGGCGATGGAGGAGTTCCTGGCCACGCATCCGCGTGGTAGGCACGGCGCCGTCGACTACCGGCCCGAGCCGCTCGGGATCGATCCCGCCGAGCGGCGTCAGGCGTTACAGGAGTACGCCGACCGCTTCGGCGTGTAGCGCGCTCAGCCGCCGACCAACGTACGCAGATCACTCGCCAGCTCGCTGGGTCTGACGCCTGACGGATAGATCGTCTCGAGCCGATCGTCTCGGCCATAAGCCAGGAGACCGTCGAAGTGCTCCACCGCGTATGCGCCGGACTTGTAGGACTCCGGCGCTCGCTTCCGGTTCGCGGCCGGCATCGCGAGCGCGATCTCGGCGCGTTTCACCTGCCGCATCGGACCCGTGAGACCGACGAACGGCGACGGCGGGTGGAAGCCGTCGAGCCAGGTGCGCATGACCTTCCGGTTGTCACGTCGCGGGTCGACGGTGAGGAACACGACCTTGACCTGAGCGGCCGCGGTGGGGGACAGCGAACGCAGCGCGCTGGCGATCGTGGCCATTGTGGTCGGGCACTCGTCGGGGCAATGGGTGTAGCCGGCGTAGAGCAGTGTCACGTGTCCCGCTGTCTGCGCGTGAAAGTCATACGCCCTGCCCGCAGTGTCGGACAATGTGAAGGCTGGTCGCCCGATCTGGGCACTGGGTGGATTCCCATGGAGGCCGAGCCCCGCAGCCGGTACCGGTTTGACGTCGCTGCTGGCGCCGCCACATCCGGCGCAGCTGAGGCAGATGGCGCATGCGATCAGCACCGCTCGGACCGCGTTGCGCACGCCGACCTCCGTTGACGCAGAATGACCTGTTTACCTAATTTGTACCGATCGGTACGCGTCGACCTGAGGGGAAGTATGACGGCTGCGGTGTGGTGGCGCGGCACGTTCGCGGCCGGGGTCTTGTTGAGCGGAATCGTCGTGTCGCAGGCGGGCGCCTGGGACAACAGTCCGCTGACCAAGCCCGTCGTGTTGCACAGCTACCACTGCGGCGCCCGAGACCTGCCGGAGCACGGCATCCAGGGTGACGTGCCGAAAGCGGATCAGAAGGACGGTCGGGCGAAGGACGGCTACAACTGCGGTCTCGAGCGCGTCGGCTTCACGCCGCTGGCGAAGACTGCCGACGGCCGGGACTCACGTCCCAACGCGAACGCCAACATGGCGTGGGCCGGCAGGTGTGCATACGTATCCGGATCGGCATCGAGCCTGTTCAACCCGCCCGTCGTCACCAAGGCACCGACGGCACAGACGACCGGTGCCGGTATCGCGGTCGTCGACGTGCACCATCCTGCGCACCCGAAGATGGTGAAGATCCTTCGCATGCCAGGCGGGGTTGCAACCTCTGAGACGATCAACGCGATCACCCGACCGAACGGGATGGGCGTGCTGGTCGTCGGGGAGTACGGCAATGACCCGAAGAGCTACGACAAGCCGATGGACATCTACACGTACGACACCCGCGACCCTGACTGCGCCAACCTGCGGCACGTGCCGAACCCCTACCACCCGAAGACGCGGGCGACGTATTACTGGCCGCAGAACATCCATAACCTGACGGTGACGCCGGACGGCAAGTACGTGTACGCGACGATCCCGGTCGCCGCGGTCGACCTCCGAGACATGTGGCGCCATCTGCACAGCCCAGCGGCGGCTTCGTACATCAAGTACGTCGGCAACCTGAACGACAACATCGGTGGTGCACCGGTTGGTGTCGGGCCCGTGAACGACGTGATCCCTCCCGAAGCCGACCCCGTCGGGCCGCAATTCGTGACCGACAACTCGCACGAGGCGTGGGCGACGAACGACAAGACGGTCTACATCGGTGGTCAGCAGGCGAGCGGCGACATGTTCACCATCATCCGCGATGGCGCATGGCTGGCGAGTGACGGCAAGAAGCCGGCGAAGATCGTCAGTCAGTGGGCAGGTCGTGGGCACTCGATCCGAACCGCGACCATCGGCGGACAGCACTATGTGCTGCATTCCGAGGAGAGTCCGTTCGGGACCGGTTACAGCTGCGTGCCGCAGGAGGCGAACCCGTTCGCCGGGCCCTCCCAACCGTTCCTGACGAACATCGATGACCCGACACGTCCGAAGACCGTCGCGGAGATGGGCCTGCAGATCAACGAGGTGAAGAACTGCCCGACCCAGCTGGCTGACGGTATCGACGCCTCGGTGCATTACCACGACGTCGACAACGCCAAGCACACTCATTTCGTCCTGGCGTCGATGTGGAACGCCGGCATTCGGATCTTCGACGTGCGGGACCCGGCCAAGCCGACCGAGGTGGCCTACTTCAACCCTGGTGATGTCGCAGGGCCCGGACAGGCGCCGCTGCTCGATCACGTGTGGGGTCACATCCACTACGACGCCAAGCGCGGCGAGATCTGGTTTGCGTCTGCCAGCGGTGGCTTCTTCGTCGTCCGCATCGAGGACCAGGTCCGCCGGCAGCTCCAGCTGCCGGCGGTCGCGTCGAGTGCGCCGCGAACGGATCTCAGGCATGGCATCGACGTCGGCGCTCCGGGCACGGTCGGTGTCCGTTACCCGAGGTACTCACTGGCCGACATCGCGACCAAGGACCAGTTCTACTGCCTCGTCGCGCCGTACACCCAGCAGCCCTTGAAAGG
>JAFAZI010000052.1 GCA_019239875.1 Frankiaceae bacterium | reverse complement strand
TGACTCCGAGCGATGAGTGATCGCCAAGCCGAGCTAGCGGCGAACCTGGCTGACTTCCGGGTGCGACTCGAGGCAGCCTGCGCCGCCGCCGGGCGTGATGCGGCGGAGATCACGCTCGTCGCGGTCACGAAGACGTTCCCCGCAGACGATGTCGCCCGGCTCGCAGCGATCGGCGTGACCGATGTCGGGGAGAACCGTGATCAGGAAGCCGCGGCCAAGCACGAGACGTGCGCCGACCTGCCGTTGCGATGGCACTTCGTCGGTGCCCTCCAGCGCAACAAGGCGCGGTCGGTCGCGCGATACGCCGATGTCGTCCACTCGATCGACCGGCCGAGGCTCGTGACCGCGCTCAGCGAGGCTGCGAGGGGGGCGGGGCGAGACCTGCTCGCACTGGTCCAGGTGAGCCTGGACGCGGCGCCGGGCCGAAGTGGCGCTCCGCCGGACCACGTGCCCGCCCTGGCGGCAGCGATCGAGGCAGCCGACGGCTTGACGCTCGGCGGGGTCATGGCGGTCGCGCCGCTCGGCGCCGACCCGGACCCGGCGTTCGCGCGGCTGGCCGAGATCGCGCTGGCGATGCGTGCGGACCATCCGGAGGCCACGATGGTCTCCGCCGGCATGAGCGGCGACTTCGAAGCGGCGCTGCGGCACGGCGCGACACACCTTCGCATCGGTACGGCGTTGCTCGGCCGTCGCAGCGGCGTCGTCGGCTAGCCTTCCGTTGGCTGCCAGAGCCGAAGGCCGAGACCGAAGGGACCCGTCGCATGCCCGGCGCAATGCGGAAGATGGCCGTCTACCTCGGTCTCGTCGAAGACGAGGACCTCGACGGCTACGACGACGAAGAGTTCTACGACGAGCGACAGCATGTCGTGCCTCGCCGCAACGACGAGCCGACGCTGCGCGTGACGCGCCCGGACGAGGTCGTCGAACGACCGGCGCCGCGGCGAGAGGCGCGCGACATGCGCGAGACCCGCGCGTCGGTCGACACGCTGGACTATCGGATCACGACGGTGCACCCGCGCAACTACAACGAGGCGCGGATCATCGGCGAGCACTTCCGAGACGGCACTCCCGTGATCATGAACCTGTCCGACATGGACGATGCCGACGCCAAGCGCCTCGTCGACTTTGCGGCCGGCCTGGTGTTCGGTCGCCACGGCAGCATCGAGCGGGTCACGCAGAAGGTGTTCCTGCTCACCCCGGCAAACGTCGAGATCACCGCTGAGGACAAGTCTCGGATCGCCGGGGGCGGCTTTTTCAACCAGAGCTGATCCGGGACCGACCGTCTCGTGATCGCCGCGATCATCGCCATCTACATCCTGTGGATCTTTGTCGGCTTGATGTTCCTGCGGTTCGTCATGGACTGGGTGATGATGTTCGCCCGCAACTTCCGTCCGAGCGGAGTGGTCGCGGCCTCCCTCGAGCTCGCCTACACCGTCACGGATCCACCGATCCGAGCGCTCCGACGGGTGATTCCACCGCTGCGGGTCGGAAACGCCGCGATCGATCTCGCCTTCATGGTGCTGATCATCGCGGCATTTATCCTGATCTCCGTGCTCACGCCGTACACCTGAGTCAGTCCACAGCCATTTGAGGTGACCTGCAATGCCGCTCTCTCCCGATGACGTGCAGAACAAGCGGTTCACCGTCGTCCGCTTCGGCAAGTCCGGGTACGACGAGGAAGAGGTCGACACCTTCCTCGACGAGATCGAGGCCGAGCTGCGCCGCCTGCTGTCCGAGAACTCCTCGCTGCGGGCGCAGGCAGCCGCCACGCCGGCGCCGGTAGCCACCCCGGAAGCGCCGGCCGCGCCGCCGCCCGCCCCGGCCGAGGACCCGAACGAGACAGCGCTTCGGACGCTGCTGCTCGCTCAGCGCACCGCCGACGACGCCATCGCGCAGGCGAAGGCCGAGGCAGAGAAGGTCGTCACCGATGCCCGGGGCCGGGCCGCTGCGCTCGACCGCGAGGCCCAGACCTCCCACGAGACCAAGATCGCTGAGCTCTCCGCACAGCGGGCTGCGATCGAGGCCGAGATCGCGGATCTGCGCAACTTCGAGCGCGAGTACCGCACCCGGTTGCGGGCCTACCTCGAAGGCCAGCTCGGCGAGCTCGAGAAGCTCACCAGCACGGCGCCGAGCATGCCGGCACGGCCCGCCCCGGCCGCAACCACGCCGGCCGCAGCCAACCCGCCGCTGTCCACCCCGGTGGCCCCGAACCCAGCCGCTCCGCCCCCGAACCCAGCCGCTCCGCCCGCGGCGGCCCCGAACCCAGCCGCTCCGCCCCCGGCGGTACGGCCCACCACACCCGACGCCGCCGAGCCGGCGGTGCCCAGTCTGGCGCCGCCCGCGGTCCCCCGAGTGGCGGCACCGCCCTCGGGCGGGCCGTTCAGCAGTGCCCCCACTCCCACCGTGGCGCCACGTACGTCGTTGCCGGCCTTCGACACCGACGTCGACGCGGGCAGCGACATCCCCACCGGGCCGCCGGCGCAGGCCGCGGACGTCACCGACGAAGCCAGGGACTAGCCAGCAACAGGGCGTTCAGCGACGGCCGGTACGATGGTCGGCGTTCGTATGCGGGTGCGTCGACGTATCGCGCGATCCTCACAATTCGCCATCAACTATGTCTGAACCGGAAATGGAGTCGACGACGTGATCGTCATCAGCGGGGTCCTGCTGCTCGTGGCGGTGGTGTGCCTGATCATCGGACTGTTTCACTCCCTTGGCTGGGTCTACGCCTCCATCGCGGTGAGCGTCCTGTCATTCGCCTTCCTGCTGATCGGTGTGCGCCAGCGTCGCGACCTGCCGTCCGGTGCATCACCGGCCTCGCCGGCGCCCGGCGGTTCGGCTCCGTCGACCTCGGATGACGACAGTGATGTCCACGTCGTTCCGGCGGTGGCTGGTGTCGCCGCTGCCGGCGCCGCCGCCGCGGCTGCGGCTGTTGCGATGAAGAAGAGCTCGAACGACGACACCGCAGACCTGACGCCGCCGCCGTTGCCCGCAGCCGCGAAGAAGAGTGCGCCGGGCAAGAAGACCGCAGCCAAGAAGACCGCAGCCAAGAAGACCGCCGCGAAGAAGTCGGCGGCTGCGACGAAGAGCGCGCCGGCAACCAAGAAGGCAGCGCCCGCCGCGAAGAAGTCGGCGTCGGCTGCCCCGGCAGCGAAGCAGGCCACGCCGGCGAAGGCGGCTCCGCCCAAGAAGACGACCGCGACGAAGGCGACCGCGACGAAGGCGACCGCAACGAAGGCGACGGCTTCGACCGCCAAGAAGGCCGCGCCGACGAAGAAGGCGGCACCAGCCAAGGCGGCACCGGCCAAGGCAGCACCGGCCAAGGCCGCAGCCACCAAGACGGCTGCGAAGCAGGCAGCCCCGGCCAAGAAGACCGCGGCGAAGAAGACCACCTCGCGCTGACCTCGCCGTGCTGGCACTGATCTACACCCTGGCCGAGGACTACCTCGACCGGCGAGGCGAGTTCCGGGAGGAACACCTCGGGCTGGCCCGTGACGCCCATGAGCGAGGCGACCTTGCACTCGCCGGGGCGCTCAGCGATCCGTTCGACCGCGCGCTCCTGACCTGGCACACCGACGACCGCTCGGTCGTCGAGGCCTTCGTGGCCGAGGATCCCTACGTCCGCAACGGCCTGGTCACGGCGTGGGAGATCCGCACCTGGAACGTCGTCGTGGGGTCACCGGCGCCCTGACGGGCGCTTCCGCTAGCGCTCAGACGGCGTTGCGGCGGAACGGGTCGCGGACCGGCGGCGTCGGGAGCTGGACCCGGTCACCCTCGATCGACAGGCCGGTCAGGCCGAGTACCCGGGTCAGGATCGACAGCGTGGTCTCGCCATGCTCGATCCCCTCCTGGGTCACCATCGCGCGGTAGATCAACGCCCAGTGCTTCGCAGGGGTGTCATAGGTCCAGTCGACCGAGCCGAGGTGGATCGCCGTGCCCTTGCCGCCGTTCGGGCCGTTGAACGGCCCGCTCCAGAGCTGGATGCCGGCGGGACCGGCGCAGAAGCAGCCGCCGTTGGAGACGTCCTCGTGCGCCGCCGCGTCAAGCAGCGCGCGGGCCTGCAGCTCGGGCAGGACGAGCGCGGGCCGGACCTGACTGGTCAGCGCGGGCACCGCCACCTGCTCGGTGCGCAGGCGCAGGCCTTCGGATCCAGCTGTCTTCAGCAGCGTCAGCGACACATGAACCTCCGAGGTGAGCGGCCAGGTAATCCATTCGGACTAGTTCTTCTGGCTCACTTAGACCATCGGACAAAGCAGATGCTCGAATCACTCGGCTGAACGGGTGTAAATCAGCCAACCGCGCGGAGCCAGAACCGGACACCGCGGTCCGCGACGTCGTGCGGTGACAGCGGGGCAGCGGGCGGTCCTTCGATGACCGACACGGCCAGAACCTCACCCGCGAGCAGCCCGGTCGCCTCCCGCAGTGCCGCCGCCGTGTCGCCGTCGGCCTCCCACCACAGCTCGATCCGGTCTGTCACCTCGAAGCCCTGTGCCTTGCGGGCCTCCTGCACCAGCCGAACGATCTCGCGGACCGTCCCGGCGGCCCGCAGCTCGTCGGTCAGCTCCAGGTCCAGCGCCACGGTCTCACCGCCGGATGCCGCCACCGCCCAGCCCGAGCGGGGGGTCTCGGAGATCACGACGTCCGCCGCGCCGATCTCGACCGGCTCACCGGCCACGTCGACGCTCGCGACGCCGCGCGATCGCAGCGATGCGGACAGCGCGGCGGCGTCGGCGGTCGCTACCGCGTCGGCGACGGCCGGCGTCTGCTTGCCGAACCGCTTGCCCAGTGATCGGAAGTTCGCCTTCACCGTGGTGTCGACGAGGTCGCCGGCGGAGGTCAGGGCGTCGACGGAGCGGACGTTCAGCTCGTCGGCGATGTGCTGACGCAGCTCGGGCCCGAGCGCGTCCCACCCAGCGCCCGAGACCATCGCCCGGGCAAGCGGCTGGCGGGTCCGGACCTTCGACTCGGTGCGTGCCGAGCGCCCGAGCTCGACGAGCCGTCGGACCAGCCCCATCTGCTGGGACAGCGTCGGGTCGATGGCGCCGACCTCGGCCGCCGGCCAGGTCCGGAGATGGACGCTGTCCGGAGCCGTCACATCGACGTCGCGAACCAAGCGCTCGTGAACCTCCTCCGTCATGAACGGCATGAAGGGTGCGAGCAACCGGGTCGTGACCTCGAGGCACTCGTGCAGCGTGGCGAGCGCCGCTGCGTCACCGTCCCAGAACCGCCGCCGTGACCGCCTGACGTACCAGTTCGACAGGTCATCGACGAACTCCGTCAGGCGACGGCCGGCGCGCGTCGGGTCGAAGTCCTCGAGCGCCTCGGTGACCTCTTGGACGGTGCGGTGCAGCTCCGAGCGGGCCCATCGGTCGAGCTCGGTCGGCGTCCCCGGCTCACCGCCCGGCGTCCATCCGTTCGCGCGGGCGTAGAGCACGAGGAACGACGTTGTGTTCCAGTACGTGAGGAGCATCTTGCGGACGACCTCGTCCAACGAGTGGTGCCCCACCCGCCGCGCTGACCACGGGCTTCCGGCGGTCAGCATGAACCAGCGCAGGGCGTCTGCGCCGTGACGCTCGAAGAGCTCGAACGGGTCCAGCACGTTGCCGAGGTGCTTGCTCATCTTGCGGCCGTCCTCGTCGAGGATGTGGCCCAGGCAGAGGACGGTCCGGTACGGCGAGCGGTCGAAGACCAGCGTTCCGATCGCCATCAAGGTGTAGAACCAGCCGCGGGTCTGGTCGATCGCCTCGCAGATGTAGTCCGCGGGATAGCTGGCCTCGAACTCCGCGTTGTTCCGATGCGGCGCGCCCCACTGCGCGAATGGCATCGAGCCAGCGTCGTACCAGCAGTCGATGACCTCAGGGACGCGCTCTGCCCGTTCACCGCAGTCCGGGCAGCGGATGACGACTGCGTCGACGTAAGGCCGGTGGGGATCGAGCTCCGAGTGGTCCTCGCCGGACAGCTCACTGAGTTCGGCGAGCGACCCGACCGCAGTCAGGTGGTCCTCGGCGCATCGCCAGATCGGCAGCGGAGTGCCCCAGAAGCGGTTTCGGGACAGCGCCCAGTCGATGTTGTTCTCCAGCCAGTCGCCGTACCGGCCGGTCTTGATGGTCGCGGGATACCAGTAGGTCCGGGCGTTCTCCCGGAGCAGCTCGTCCTTCTTGGCTGTCGTGCGGATGTACCACGAGGGCAGCGCGTAGTTGATCAACGGCGTGTCGCAGCGCCAGCAGTGCGGATAGGAGTGGAGGTAGTCCGCCCGCTTGAACAGCAAGCCACGCGCGTCCAGGTCCGCCACGATCGCGGGGTCGGCGTCCTTGAAGAACTTGCCGCCGACCAGCGGGAGGTCAGCGACGAAGTGGCCCTCGGGGTCGATGGGGTTGACCACCGGGAGGTTGTAGCGGCGAGCGACGGCGAGGTCGTCGGCACCGAACGCCGGTGCCTGGTGCACGAGGCCGGTTCCGTCCTCGATCGTCACGTAGTCGGCCAGACCGACGAAATGCGCCGCCGGGATCTCGACCAGGTCGAACGGCCGTGAGTACGTGACGTGCTCGAGGTCCGTGCCCGCCATCCGCTCCACGATCTCGGCGTCCTCGCCGAGCGCCGCCGTCACCAGGGGCTCGGCAACCACGAGGAGCTCATCAGACCCTGCGGGCCGCGCGACGACGTAGCTCACCGCTGGATTGACCGCCACCGCCGTGTTGCTGATCAAGGTCCAGGGCGTGGTCGTCCATACCAGCAGCGCGGCGCCGCGCTCGCTGACTGGCCCGCTGGTCACCGGGAACCGCACGTAGACCGAGGGGTCGGTGACGTCGAGGTACCCCTGCGCGACCTCGTGGTCGGACAGGCCGGTGCCGCATC
>JAFAZI010000167.1 GCA_019239875.1 Frankiaceae bacterium | reverse complement strand
GGGCGCTGTGTCGGTTGGTTGACAGTTCCCGGCCGGGTCCTTTGACCGGTCCGGGACGAATGCGGTCAGATCGGGCAAATGGCGACGGTGCCCCTGCTCGACCTCCGAGCGGTCCGTCGCGAATGGGGAGGGGACCTCTGATGAAATCTGTTCGAATCAAGGCTGTGGTCGCGGCAGGCGCTGCCGCCATTGCGGTCGGTGTCGTCGCAACGCCGCACGGCGCCGCTGCAGCAACCACCAAGCCGCAGCCGCACAGCGCGGCTCATGCCAAAAGCACCGCCGGGTTGCACCCTCATGTTTCGCTGCCAGGCCGCGGCGTTGCCTCCAACACCAACGGGATCACGGATTACGGCGCGGGCTACTTCTTCTACCCGGGCGCGACAACCGAGGGCTTCTCAAGTGCGGGCGTCACGTTCACGATGCCGAGCTTCAGCTGCGCATCGGCCTCCGACAACGAGTGGCTGCTCCCGGGGATCTGGGTCTACGACAACACCGGAGCGCTCACTCAGCAGGTAGATGTCAACTTCAACTGCAACTCGGGCGTGAAGCTCCAATCCGGCATTATCTGCCTGTCGAACACCGGTTGCGACTCATCGCTTACCCCCAACCCGGGGGACGTGATCGAAGCCAGCCTGGTTGAGACCGCCACGGGGACAGTCGCCCGGCTGCGGGACTTCACCCAGAACACGACTGCAACAGTGACGGGGGCGGCGCTCTCGCCGCCGGACTACACCGTCTTCATCGGTAACGCGGGTCCACATCAGTTCGGCTTTGCCGATGCGGTCCCGACGTTCAACCATCAGTCCTTCCGGTTCGCCTCCGTCAACGGTGAAGCGATCGGCGATGGCGACTACTTCCCGGCCGGGTACAACCTGCGGACCAGTGGCATCAACCAGATCAACGCCGGTCCGATCCTGCTCCACCACACGATGTTCACGAACACCTTCAAGCACAACTGATCGACCGCTGCGCGGGGCTCCGGCGAAGGCCGGGGCCCCTCGCGTCGTTTCAGCAGACTCCGCAAGGTGTCCAAGCGGCGACAATCACCCGCCACCCCACTTGACCGACCCCGGCATCTTTGATCAAGTCGGTCCCGCCGGACGTTGGCTTTTGCCCAATCCGGGTGAAACGTCCGGCACGGGAGGGGGCTTCATGAAGGCTGCTCGGATCAAGGCAATCGTTGCGGCAGGATCCGCAACCGTCGCACTCGGTGTCGTGGCTGCACCGCACGGCGCGTCGGCCGCACCGGCGAAGACGCATCCGCACAGCGCGGTTGCGCATCCAGTCAGTACGAAGGGCTTGCACCCTCACGGCTCGGTGCCGACCCGGGGCCTGACGGCCAACGTCGTCCCGACAACCGACGAGGGCGGCGGCTACTGGTTCTATCCGAGCTCCACGATCGAAGGCTTCGCCAGCGCCAGCACGACCTTCACGATGCCGAACTTCACGTGCGCGTCGAACTCCGATCAGGAGTGGCTGCTGCCCGGGATCTGGGGCTTCAATTCTGGCACCCTCACATCCCAGGTCGACGTGAACTTCAACTGCAACAACGGCAGCAAGCTGCAAGTCGGGTACGCCTGCGCTCCTGACGGCACCTGTGGCAACTCGTTGACTCCGAATCCTGGCGACGTGATGGAAGCGAGTCTCACCGAGACCGCGACTGGCTCGGTAGCCCGGCTGCGAGACTTCACGCAGAACACGTCGACGAGCGCGAGCGGAGCGGCTGGGCCGCTGGACGATGTGATCCTCATCGGCACGGTCGGGCCGGACTGGTTCTTCGGTGGGGTGGTGAGGAAGGTCCCCACGTTCAACCACGTGACGTTCCGGTTCGCCAGCATCAACGGCGAAGCGATCGGCGATGGCGACTACTTCCCGACCCAGTACAACCTTCGGACCGACAGCTTCAACCAGATCAACGCCGGTCCCATCCTGCTCCACCACACGATGTTCACGAACACCTTCAAGCACAACTGATCGAGCACTATGAACGGGGCCGCGGCAATCGCCGCGGCCCCTTTCTCGTGTCAGCGCCGGCGAAGTCTTGCGCGGCTCGGTGCGAGCAGCAGCGCAAGGGCGAGCAGCAATGTCACCCCGAGTGACCCGATCTGGCTGACCTTGTCGAAAGTGGTGAGGCCGTCGAGATGGTCCAAGTGGAACAGCAGGTGCGGGACGCTGAAGACGGTCCACGCGCCGCCGGTCACGCGCAACAGCTCGTCGCTTGCCTTGAATAATGCCCACACGGTCACCACGAGCAGAGCCAGGTAGAGCCCGCCGACATCGCGCACCAGATGTTCGTCGTAGGCCCCGGCTTCGCTGACCCAATGCCGACCGGGCCACGGGAAGTTCTTGTAGAACGACATTGGCGACACGGTGGCCCAGCCGCCGACCACCGCGGCTGACGCGGCAAGGATGCACGCCATCATCTGCTTCACGCGAATGCTCATGGTGATACGACGAGATATCGCATCTCTCCGTGACAGGCAAGGGCACGAGGGAGCGCTACCGTCCCGGCCATGGACTTCAGCCCCGAGCTCCGGGACGCCGTTGCACGCGGGGAGATCACGGTCTCCTACCGGTTGTGGCAGCGCCGCCAGGTGAAGCCCGGCGGTCGCTACCGATCAGCGGGCCTCGACCTCACCGTCGTCGTCGACGACATGGAGCTGCTGCCATTCGGCACCATCACTGACGACGACGTGGCGCGTTCCGGCGAGCCGGACCTCGAAACCCTTCGCGCCCGCGCCGCCCACGCCGGTCCGATCGACGACAACACGCTCGTCTGGCGGATCGAGTTCCACGTCGAGTGAACCGCGGCGTGTCAGTAGACGCAGCGGAACCCGACGTTGCTGGTCGAGCTGTCGGCTGCCGCACCGCTTCGAGCGGCAGGCCGATAGCGGTGGCAGTACGACGCGTGACAGAGGAACGACCCGCCCTTGAGGGTTAGCCGCCTGTCGCCTACCGGCGACCCGGACCGGTCGAACAGATCGGTCGTCCACTCCCACACGTTGCCGATCAGGTTGGACAGCCCGAACGCGTTGGGCACGAACGCGTCGACCGGGCACGTGCCGTAGAACCCGTCGTCGCACCGGTTGGCATCCGGAAAGCTCCCCTGCCAGACGTTCGCCATGTGCTGCCCGCCGGGTTCGAGCTCGGTGCCCCACGGGAAGGTCGTCGACGACCCGGCGCGGGCGGCGTACTCCCACTCGGGCTCTGCCGGCAGGCGACCGCCGACCCAGGATGCGTACGCCGCTGCGTCGTTCCAGCTGACGTGAACGACGGGATGGTCGGCACGGGTCTCGACGGAGGACTGCGCACCCTCCGGCGCCGACCACATCGCTCCTGGCACCTCACGCCACCACGGCGCCGCGGCAACACCGCGGGTCGGCGGGAAGTCGTCCGGGAGCAGGCCCGCAAAGACGAAGGAGACGCCAGCCCGCTCTGCGTCGGTGACGTAACCGGTCGCCGAGACGAACTCCGCGAACTCCGCGTTGGTCACCCCAGTCGGGTCGATCGCGAAGCCGTCGACGGTGACGTCACGGACCGGCCCCTCACCGTCCTCGGGGTAGCTCCAGTGGCTGTCCTCACCCATACGGAAGGTCCCGCCCGCCAACGCAACCGGCCGAGTACGACGGCAACCCCCGCCCGCCGCCCGCAGCGGACGGCTGTCGCCACCGCCGCCAGCGGACGGCACGCAGCAAGCGCTCACGTCACCGATTGTCGACTACTGCTGGGCCATTCCTGCGGTGCTCGCCGCCGCCGCATCAGCCGCGCCGAGCCGATCGGAGTCGATCGTCAACTGGTGGAGCGTGCCCTTGAAGTGGTTCGCGCCGGCGTAGCGAGGGCTGACCGGTGAGCCGTGGTCGAAGCCGACGCTGTGGCCGATGCTCGAGTAGATCCGCATCGCCAGTGGCACGTGGGCAGCGCCTGCCGCTGT